>DAOLDI010000450.1:0-2738 GCA_035327445.1 Cyclobacteriaceae bacterium
GGCAATTTGTGCTTTACTGGCTTAATGATATTGAGTGGCTGCATATAGATGATTACCTCTATAACCTCTTATTGATAAGTCGTTTCATCGTTATATTCGTGGTGTTTTTTCTGGCCATAGCCTTTATATATTACCTCGGGCCGGCAGTGCACTACAATTGGAGATTCTTCTCATGGGGTTCTTTTGTGGCAACTTTTTTATGTATCGCAATCTCTTACGGCTTTTCTTATTACATCACCAGCTTCGGAACTTATAATAAGATTTATGGTTCTATCGGAGCATTGATAGCCTTAATGATCTGGCAGCAATTGCTCACCATTGTGCTGTTATTTGGGTATGAAATTAACGCCAGCATTCATGAAGCTTCTACCAAAGCAGCGATGAAACGTCTGATGCAAGCCGGTGCATAAAAAGTATAAATTCAATTTTTGCGAGATTTAATAAATCGTCTACATTTGCAGTCCCTCAGCCAATTGAGACGAAAAAACAGGAATCTGATTCCTGAAAAACTTACAGAGGAGTGGCAGAGCGGTCGAATGCGGCGGTCTTGAAAACCGTTGAACCGAAAGGTTCCGGGGGTTCGAATCCCTCCTCCTCTGCTTTGAGATGGGCACTTTCTGTAACCAGGAAGTGCTCTTTCATTTTTAAAACAGGCAGTGTTATGAATTTCGAAAATAAACATGCCTTGCCGGATAATGTCTTAGATAAATCGACATTGTGAATTATTTTAGTGAACAATTAAATTTTTACTCTGAATCTTTTACAATTCAATGCCTGCCGATTATAGCTTTTTTGAAAATGTATTCGAAGTTGCAAGGCTGATTCCCAAAGGCCGTGTAACCAGTTATGGCGCCATTGCTAATTATCTTGGAACAAAATCAAGTGCCCGCATGGTTGGTTGGGCCATGAATGCATCTCACAATAAAAATGTGCCGGCCCATCGGGTACTCAATCGCAATGGTATGCTTACCGGTAAGCATCATTTTAACCCGCCTTCACGCATGAAGGCTTTACTGGAAAAGGAAGGGATAAAAGTTAAAAATGACCAGGTGCAGAACTTCGAAAAGCACTTTTGGGATCCACAGAAAGAACTCTCTATTTAATGGATTATTTCCCATTATTATTTTAAAATCCTGAAGTGGGAATTAATTTCATTTTAAAACCTTCATTTTAGCTCAATTTTCAACATTTAGCTTGCTGGCACCACTTTGGCATTTATGCCTATACAGGCAGATAGCTAAAAACATTATGTCTGTTGGCTTAGTCTTAAACGTAGTACCGGTTGTCTAAATGGCTTTTGCAACTGGTGGGGCCGGCTCTCTCATGAAGAGTCGGCCCTTATTTTTTGGAAATAATTAGTAAGCCCAAAAATGTAAGAGCACCGTTGAGGATGAGGATTTCAAAACCGAATCGATAACCAAAAAGCCATTGTTCTGAATTCAGGTTAATCATGTAAGAGATAACAGGTGAGAGCAAACATATGAGTGGTACCCATTTATCTCTGATAGCTCTTTTTGTAAACAAGCCAAAGCTGAAAAGCCCCAGAAGCGGACCGTAAGTGTAACCAGCTGCTTTAAACACCGAGCTGATAACACTTTCATCGTTGATTATCCTGAAGATCACAATTACAAAAAATGTTACCGCACAAAATGCAAGGTGAACGATCATGCGCAACTTTTTGGCATCAGGTCTTTCTAGTTTTTCAAAGCCTAAGAAATCAACACAAAAAGAAGTTGTAAGTGCGGTGAGCGCTGAGTCGGCACTGGAGTAAGCTGCTGCAATAATACCTAGTATGAATACAATACCAAGCCAAAGTGAAAAATGTTGTACCGCTAATACAGGATACAAATCGTCAGTACGTGCAGGAATAGCTATGCCATTATTGGCGGCATAGAAATAAAGTAAGGCGCCCAGTGTTAAGAAGAAGAGGTTTACAATTACCAGCATAATGGTAAACCAGAACATATTTTTTTGTGACTCCTGCAGATTGCGGCAAGTAAGATTTTTCTGCATCATGTCCTGGTCCAGGCCTGTCATCACAATAGCGATAAAGGCTCCGCTGAAAAATTGTTTGAAAAAGTTTTTAGGCGATTGCCAGTCCCACACAAATATGCCTGCGTGTTCACTGTTGCGAACAGTTTCAATAAGATCTGCAGTACCTAATTTAAATTCGGCAGCAATGAGGTAAATGGTTAAGCCTACTGCCAGCAACATAAAAAATGTTTGCAGGGTGTCTGTCCATACAATGGTTTTAATACCCCCTCTAAAGGTATAAATCCATATCAGCATAATGGTTATCAAAACAGTAAGCCAAAAAGGGATGCCGGCACTTTCGAATACAGCTATTTGTAAAACACCTGCTACCAGAAAAAGTCGGAATGAAGAGCCTACTAAGCGCGAAATGATAAAAAAGAATGCGCCTGTTTTATACGCGTAGAAACCAAAGCGTTGTTCCAAGTAGCCGTAAATGGAGATTAGATTTAAGCGGTAATAAAGTGGTAACAAAACAGTGCCTATCACTAAATAACCTAATACGTAGCCAAGCACTAATTGAAAATAAGTAAAACCGGAAGTGCCCACTTCTCCGGGAATTGAAATAAAAGTTACACCTGAAAGAGAGGCGCCAATCATGCCGAAGGCTACCATGTACCAGGGCGACTGGCGGGTGGCGGGGAAGAAAGATTTTTAATCGGGTTGGCGGGGTTTAAGAAAAGAAAAAGCAAAGAGAACCAGGGAAA
>DAOLDI010000451.1:0-2723 GCA_035327445.1 Cyclobacteriaceae bacterium
TTGCCGGGGCCTCTCCTGTCCTGTGTTTTCAGCTGGTCTTGCCCTGCGTACAGGCGGACTGTTTTGTTCCTCCTGCACTTGTTTTTTCTTGCGTATTTGAGCGATTAAGGCAATAATTGCCACGATCACGTAGAGCCAAAATTGAATATTATCCATGAAACCAAAGTTAGGATTTTTCCTTATATATTTGCCACCTTTCTATTTTACTATAACCACTACTTCTTTACATGCAATTAGCTAAACTCGAGATTAAAGGCTTTAAAAGTTTTGCCGATAAAATCGTAATCAATTTTGATGAGGGGATCACCGGTGTTGTGGGTCCGAACGGATGCGGAAAATCTAATATTGTAGATGCCATCCGCTGGGTACTTGGAGAGCAGAAAACACGCGCGCTGCGTTCTGAAAAAATGGAAAACGTCATTTTCAATGGTACCAATCAGCGCCAGCCTTTACAAATGGCTGAAGTTTCCCTTACTATTAACAATACCAAAAACATTCTGCCAACCGAATATTCTCAGGTTACCATTACTAGGCGTTTTTACCGCTCGGGCGAGGGTGAGTATTTATTAAATGGAGTTGCCTGCAGACTCAAAGACATTACCAATTTATTTCTCGATACCGGAATTGCCTCTAACAGCTACGCTATCATTGAGTTAGGTATGGTAGATGACCTGCTGAACGATCGGGATAATTCAAGAAGATCACTTTTTGAAGAAGCTGCCGGTATATCAAAATTCAAGAAGCGTAAGAAAGAAACACTCAAGAAACTGGAAGATACTGACCAGGACCTTGAACGTGTGGAAGACCTGCTGTTTGAAATTGAGAAAAACATGAAGCAGCTTGAAAAGCAGGCCAAGCAAACAGAGACTTACTATCGCATTAAAGAAGAATACAAAGAAAAGAGCGTTAACCTGGCCAGGCTAACAGTTAAAAAGCAAAAAGAACGCTTCCATGAACTGAACAATAAGCTGGCACAGGAAAACGACAGAAAAGTTGCCATCATTGCAGAAATTGCCGAGAAAGAAGCAGCCATTGAAAAGGCAAAAGCAGAACTTATTAATAAAGAGAAAAATCTTTCGGCCAACCAAAAAACCATCAATGAGCAGGTAGGAAAGATCAGGCAATATGAAAGCGAGAAACAAGTAAAGAATGAACGTCTTCGCTTTTTGAATGACCGGGTTGATAGTTTACGCGAGCAAATTGAGCAAGACAAGAAAAGTGTTGAACGCGCACGCTTTACCATTCAAAGTCTGCAAACAGAAAAAGAAACTGCGCTCAAGCAATTAGAAGAAACCGTTAAGCAGCTAGAAAAGTATAAAGCTGATTACGATGAGCAAAAGCAAATCACACAAAGCAAACAACAAGAGACTGATCGGCTCAGACAAAGCTTAAGAAGCACACAAGAATCTTTGTTTCAAACCAATAAAGGTGTAGAAATCAGAGAAATTCAACTCAATTCTTTAAAGCAGGAATTAGACAGAACAGCTACAGATACCAGCAAGCAAAGCGCAAGCCTGGAAGAGTTCAGCAACAAGCTGGAAGAATTAGGCGCTGTAATTGAAAAGAAAAATCAGCAACTATCTTTCCTGAAACAACAGGAAGAAGACATGCAAGGCAGAATTGCCAATTCAGAAAAAACTGTTGAGCTGATTCGCGAAGAGCTCACTGAAACCAGCAGAAAACTGGATGCACGCCAGAACGAGTATAACTTAACCAAGTCATTGGTTGAAAATCTCGAAGGATTTCCTGAAGCCATCAAGTTTTTGAAACAAAAAGCCGGCTGGCAAAAGAATGCCCCACTCCTGTCTGACATCATTACTTGTGCAGAAGAATACCGGGTAGCTATTGAAAACTATATTGAGCCTTACCTCAACTACTACATCGTTAATCATGAGGCCGAAGCTTATGAAGCCATCAATATTTTAAGTGATGCCGCCAAAGGCAAAGCGCACTTTTTCATTTTGGATAACTTCGAAAAATTTGAAGCAAAAAATTCAAGTCTTTACGATAACGCATTCCCTGCAACAGAAATCATTGAGTACGATCCGAAATACAAAAAACTGATTTCGTATCTGCTGGATGGTGTTTACATCTTTGAAGGAGACATTAAAAATATTCCCTCAGCAGATGAAAACATCTTCATCACCAAAAACGGAAAACTAACACGCAGAAAATTCAGCGTATCAGGCGGATCTGTTGGTTTGTTTGAAGGAAAGAAAATTGGCCGCGCCAAGAACCTCGAAAAGTTAGAAAAAGAAATCAGGGAGCTGGGTAATAAGATTGAGGGCATCAAACAAGGTCTGCTTGAAAAGCAAACTGATCTTGAAAAATTGCGCAACAATAACCTGCGCCAGCAAATTGATGAAACACAACATCAGATCAGGCAGGTCAATGAAGAGTTCATCTCGGTTAAAACCAAGAAAGAACAGTTCTCGCAAATGCTAAGCAGTGCCGACTTGCGTAAAGAAGACATACGCGAGAAAATGGAAACGCTGCAACAAGAAATTGAAGAACTTAAACCGAAAGCCGAAACGCTTCAGCAAGAAGTAGGCCTGCAGGAACAAGGTCTTGAAAATGCCGCCAAAGACTTGTCGGCCATGACAGAGCAGCTCAATGCCCGTTCAATGGCTTACAATGAACAGAACATTGTTTTCCACCAGCAAGAAAACAGGGTAAAGAGTATTGACCAGGAGATCAGATATAAAGAAGAAACACTTAACACC
>DAOLDI010000452.1:0-2707 GCA_035327445.1 Cyclobacteriaceae bacterium
GCCAGCTCTCGGGCATTTTTTTCAAGAGCTTCCATCCTCCCTTTACATCATCCGTAAATCTGAATTTATCTTTTTGTTCCCGATCAAAACGCGCATGCGCCAATTGCAGCCAATCCTGGTTACTTAGTGTGCGTGACCAGATGGCTTGAGGTTCCGGACGAATCAGGATATAGTCACCGAAGCGTTCAATCTTCTCAAAATCGCCCGAATCAATTAATTCATAGTTTTTCCAACTGGATGGATGGAACAATTTCATTTGCTAGACCGTTGGTTTTATGCAATCTCCTCAAATAAAATTCAATATCAAATGAGATTGCTCAATTTGTATATTTGCGCAAAATAAATTGGAAAGCGATGAAGGTAAAAATTTTAGTTGTATTGATTTTAATAAGTGTTGTGCCAATGGGTGGCATGTTGATGATGGGTTGCACACCTTGCAATCCTGCACAGGATTACCGCGTAAATAGCGCGGTTGCAGAAGCACATCGGATTACCGAAAGAGATAACCTGGGTTTCTTTAGTGAGCGTATGATTTTAGGCGATGATGTGCGCTGGGACTCTCTTGCCATATTTGTTTTGCCTCAAGTTCAATTTCTGGGCGCAGCAGAACCCAGCAAAGGCGCATTTATGCAGGCTGCATATGCTTGTGATCCTGGTGTGTCATTACCCACGCAACAAGTAACTGACATTAAAATTTATTTTGATCAGCCAGTTGTTATTGATAATGAAACCTACGCACCTGGTGTTGATCTAAGTGAGATATTTATGGTTTTTGATTTTTACCTGGGAGAGGAGTTTGCTGTTTCTCAATATTTAGATCAAACAGATAAAAAATTTGTAATTCAGGGTATGTTCTTTTCAATGGCACGATCTTTAAATGAAGAGTTCAGCGGAACAATTAGCATTGATCTCTTACTTGATGGTGTTATTGAAGTAAAAACAGAAACTGTGCCACTCACCATCAGAACGTCTTTTTAATTCTTTATGCATCCGATAATTACCAGCCATCAGAATCCGAAGATCAAGCTGGTATTATCTTTAGAGAAATCGAGAGAAAGAAAAAAGCAGGGACTCTTTATCATTGAAGGTAAAAAGGAAACTGATCTTGCCATTGCTGGTAAATATCAGATCAAATATATTTTTTATTGTGAAGGCAGATTAAATGATGCTGAGCTTGCATATTATCATCAGCAAAACCTCTATCTCATACCGGTTAAGAAAGAAATTTTTGAAAAGCTGAGTTACCGCGAAAGTAGTAGCAGTGTGATTAGTATAGCTGTTGCAAAAGCGCATCCGCTTGCTCAATTAAAAATCAATAAAGCCAATCCTCTCATTTTGGTAGTGGAGTCGGTTGAAAAACCTGGCAACCTGGGTGCACTACTTCGCACAGCAGATGCCGCTGCTTTAGATGGTGTCATCATTTGCAATCAGCAAACTGATTTTTACAATCCAAATGTTATACGGTCAAGTGTTGGCTGCTTATTTACTACACCATTGGCTGCAGGCAGCAGTGAAGAGGTAATTGCATGGCTAAAACAAAACAAGGTTAAAATGTTCTGCACCTATCTGGGCGCATCAAAAAAATATTACGAATCTGATTTCACCGGTGCATCGGCTATTATAATGGGAACTGAAGCCAGTGGTTTGAGTGATACCTGGGTAAAGCAATCTGACCAGAATATCATTATTCCCATGCTGGGCAGAAATGATTCGCTGAATGTTTCAGCTGCTGCAGCTATTGTGATTTTTGAGGCTCTAAGACAGAGGGGTTTTAAAAAATAAGGGCCGCTTTGCGGACGGCCCTTAATGTATCTTCGTAAACCTACGAAGAAGTTTCTCTCTCTCGAACTATAAGACGATAATCGATACCAGAAGGTTGTACTTCAGGTAAAAATTATTTGGATTTTTTTACGCCCGGAGCTCTTTCGAGGAATTCATCATACAATTGTGTGTGGCGGCTATCCATGGGAATTTTCCAACCATCAATAAATACCTGCTTTATTTCTGTTTTATGTTCAAATGGATCACCATCACAAAGTATCAGGTTTGCCATTTTGCCCACTTCAACAGAACCATACTTATCTGCAATACCAAATATTTCTGCAGGCACTATGGTTACAGCCCTCAAAGCTGCTTCTTTTCCCATGCCATACGCTGCCGCAAAACCGGCATTAAAAGGCAGGTTTCTTACATTCTCAGAGTCATTTGTTCTTAGCGCAAGTTTTACACCCGCTTTGTGCATTTCTGCAGCGTTAGTATAGGCGCGATTATAACGGTCATACTCACGTGTTGGCATGCCGATTACCGGACCCGTTATTACCGGAATTTTAGATTTGGCAATTTCTTCTGCCACTCTCCAGCCTTCAGATACACCGGTAAAAATCACATTGCTGATTTTCTTTTCCTGTACCCATTTAATGGCGGCCAGAATATCGTTGGCTGCATTCACTTCAATCATGAGTTTCTGTTTACCTCTAATTACCGGCAGCATGGCTTGCATTTCAGGATTATAGGTTAAGCCCTTGCCATTGGTAGCTGAATCAATTTTATGATACTGGATAGCGGCATTCCAAACTTCATTGATACGACCCAATGCCCTGTCGGCAGCCTTTTTGATATCTTCATCACTTCTTCTGTCCCATGAGCTTCTGCGGCCCGTGGTTGGAAAGTTCATCGGAATACCTTCAAAACCGGCAAACATCTGATC
>DAOLDI010000453.1:0-2706 GCA_035327445.1 Cyclobacteriaceae bacterium
TATCTGACAGTAATACCATTGTAAGGCTTGCGGCAATTCAAACTGCCAGTCAGAAATACAACAACGAAATAATTCTGGCCCTAATTGATAATTTAAATGTTACCCGTTTCAGCATACAGGCTGCCAACGCGCTTTTAATTATTGGAGAACGAGCCATCAGCATGTTGGACAACGCTTTCTATCGAACAGGCCAAAGCCAGCAAACCATGATAAAAATTTTGAAAATCATGGGAAAGATAGGAGGAGTAAAAGCAAAAGAATCACTTTGGAATAAAATCGATTATCCAGATAAAGGTATTGGTTCACAAGTATTGCTTTCACTTGGTGCATCAGATTTTAAAGCAGGCATATCTCAGATATCGCGCATTAAGTTTGCAATTGAATCTGATATCGGAGACATAACCTGGAATTTGGCGGCAATTGATGAAGTAAAAGATACAGAATATGGAAAGGTTATTAAACAGGCCTTGAAGGAAGAGATAACTAATGACGTAGACCATATGTATATGCTGCTTTCAATGCTTTATGACTCAAAATCAATTCAGTTAGTTAAAGAAAATATTGAAAGTGGTACCACAGAGGGAAATACATATGCACTTGAGCTGCTTGATGTTTTCTTGTCAGAACAATTGAAGCAAAGAGTTATTCCGGTTTTGGAGGACAGTTCAGAAGCTGAAAAAGCCCGAAAACTTGAGCTTTTTTACCCAAGAGTTAAATTAGATGATCGCCTGGTATTAAAATTCTTAATTAACAGAGATTTTACTCAAACTAATCGTTGGACAAAAGCCCTTGTAATCAGGCAAATAGGAATTTTGAAGTTGAAAGAATTCTCACTTGATTTAATTGCCCAGATCTTTAATAGTGACGACCTTATTGTTGAAGAGGCAAGTCTCGCATTATTCAATATTAATCAAGACCTCTTTTTTGAAAATATTGAAAGGCTGCCAGGTGAAAAGCAAAGGCAGCTCAAATCATTAATTGTAAATCCTGAGAAAAGTCACCAGGTGCTAAAGCTTGACAGAATACTTTTCCTTAAAGCCCAGCAGCAGTTTGAAGGTGTGAGCGGGCTTACTCTTAGTTACCTTGTTGACATAACAGAGATTGTATACCTGACTGAAAATGATATTTTGATTCTAGATGATAATGTGAATAATTCATTCTATTTAACATACTCAGGTACAGTTATTTACACCAATGTAAATGAAGGTGAAAGAGAGTATAAACCAGGCCAGTTTATTGGCGAAATGCTTACTCTTCCGCAAGCTTTGAACAGCCACAGCATTAAAACAAATTCTGAGTGCATTTTGCTGAAATTCGAGAAAGACCAGTATTATGATCTGGTTTCTGATAATCTGCAGTTGGCTGATCTTACGTTAAAGGCAATTCTCTACTGAGTCAATTATCGTGTAAATTTTTGAAAAAAGCATTTTAAGTATTAGTTTTCGGAATAGTTGGCTATATGAATTGCTTCAGTAATACTCATTTTAGGCCTCATACTTTTTAATTCTGGGTTAACATTTTTTACCGGATGCTGAATTATAACCTGAAACCTGGCCAAATAGATGATACTCTTATTCAAGAAGAGTATGAAGGTGTAATTGCTTTTAATCCATTCCCAGGTCTACGTCCATTTAGCATAGAAGAGAGCCACTTGTTTTTTGGCAGGGAAGATCAGGTTGATGAGATTCTGATTAAGCTTTCCAAACACAGATTCATAAGTATTTTAGGGCAGTCAGGTAGTGGTAAGTCATCCTTGATCAATTGTGGACTTGTTCCTGTATTGTATGGAGGTTTCATGACAGATAGTGGACCCCATTGGCAAATTATTCAATCCAGACCAGGCCAATCTCCTTATGATAACTTAACCCAATCAATAGTTAAGTTTTTAATCAAAGAAGGAAGAATCTCACAGGAAGAATCCGGAACTCACAAACTCATTATCAATTCGATTTTAAAAAGTGGATCACACGGACTTATTGAGCTATGTAAGTATTTGCGCGCTCAGCATCACGAGAATATATTCTTTTTATTTGATCAGTTTGAAGAAATATTCAGGCTAAGAGAAAATGCTCCTGAGCATAGTGATGAAGTAACTTCATTTGTAAACCTCATAATTACCAGTTTAAAAAATAGGTCACTGCCAATATATATAGCAATTGCTATGCGTTCTGATTTTATTGGAGAATGTGCAAGTTTTCCTGGTCTTACAAATCTGATTAACCTCAGCAATTATTTGATTCCGCAAATGACAAGGGATCAAAAACGAATTGCAATTGAAGGCCCCATTGCTGTTGGAGGTGGAAAGATTTCGCAGAGATTGGTCAAGAGATTACTTACCGATATTGGTGACAGTCAGGACCAGTTACCCATTTTGCAACACTCATTAATGCGTACATGGGATTATTGGGTTGAAAACCATGAACTGGGCGAACCTCTTGATATTAGGCACTATAATGCTATTGGTAAAATTCACCAGGCCCTTTCATTACACGCTAATGAAGCTTATGAAGAACTAAATCAGCGTGAAAAAGAAATTGCAGAAATTCTATTTAAAACAATAACTGAAAAGAACCAGCAAAACCAATGGCTTAGAAGGGCAGAAAGATTAAGAACTATAGCTCAGATAGCTGACTGTAGTGAGCAAGATTTAATAAACGTTATTGAAAGGTTTAGGCAATCAGGCCGATCATTCTTAATGCCTTCAGC
>DAOLDI010000454.1:0-2705 GCA_035327445.1 Cyclobacteriaceae bacterium
AAACTTGAAAAAACTTCTTGCAGCTTTGAGCGCATTTATTTCTCGCGCGGCAACGACCCCGACATTTATCGCGAAAGAAGAATGCTGGGCAAGTTACTGGTTCCCCAGATTTTGAAAGCCATCAATTTCGATTTAAAGAATACCGTTTTCTCTTACATACCCAATACAGCAGAAACAGCTTTTCTGGGTATGATATCGGGGCTTGAAGAATACCTGGTACAAAAACAAAAAGAAATTATTGTTGAAGGCAAACCTTCTGTTGATTCTCTGGATGATATTCTCTCTTTCCGCCCGCGTGTTGAGAAGATTGTGATTAAAGATGTGAAGTTGCGCACTTTCATTACCGATGATGTTAATCGCGATGAAATGGTTTCGCATGTGTATGACACTACCTACGAAGTAGTGAACAAGCATAAAGATACACTGGTAGTGATTGACGATTCTATCGTGCGTGGCACAACCTTAGAGAAAAGCATTTTGCGCATGCTGGACAGACTGGAACCCAAGAAGATTGTTGTGGTTTCTTCTGCTCCGCAAATCAGGTATCCCGATTGTTATGGTATTGACATGTCAAAAATGAATGAGTTTGTGGCTTTCAGGGCAGCCATAGCTTTACTAAAATCCCGCGGCATGGATAACCTGCTTGCTGAAGTATATGATCAATGCCTGCAATCGAACAACAAGCAACAACAAATCAACTTTGTTAAAAAAGTTTACGAACATTTTACAGATGAAGAAATCTCAGCCAAGATTGCTGAAATCATCAAACCGGCAGAAATGCAAGCTGAACTGCAAGTAGTATTTCAAACCGTTGATAACCTGCACAAGGCTTGTCCGCACCATTCAGGCGACTGGTACTTTACCGGCAACTATCCCACACCTGGCGGCATGAAGGTTGTGAACAAATCATTTACCAATTACATGGAAGGCAAGTTGGTAAGGGCTTATTGATTTTGGATTGGAGATTTAAAATTTTTATTTTAATAAGTAAGTATCAAAATTTTAAATCCCTTGTTATTGCTGTATGCGCTATGTCGTTATTATACTAAGCTTGTCAAATTTATTTTCATTCAGTTGCAGTGATATTGATGTTGATGTTGACTTGTTTAGAGACGATCCTTCCATTCAAAGTTTAAACGGCACCTGGCAAGTAGTTTCATTTGAAGATTATGAAAAAGATACTGTTGAATTCAAAAATTTTGAAAACAGCAGGAACATGGATATTAACATCAGTTTTGATGACCAGATAAACCCACATAAGTTCAGCGGTAAAAATATTTCGAATTCTATTTCAGGAGAATTTGAGTGCCTGGGAAAGAGACAGATTAAAATTCATAATTTCTTTACAACGTTTGTTGCTCAACCCCGCTGGGCAGATGAATTTATCTATGCGCTAAATAGTTCGCCAAGGTTTAAAATCAACAGATACAGTTTAATTTTCTTTTATGATGAAGAAAAGCGCAGTGTAACTTTAGAAAGAATAGCAGATTAAAAGCTTCAGCTAATCAAGCTGGTTAAATAAGGCTTCTTCAAATAAATTGTGCGCACTGTGGGCAGACTATCTTCAATCCCTTCTATTTAACTTAATTTTTAAAGAATCAATAATTCGCTCCTAATGAGATTCAGTTATTATATTGAGACCTGAAGCAGCGGTTTAAAAAAATACTTCCATGTCGATAACCTGGTCAATCAAAACATTTGATGCCCTCAGCAACAAAGAACTCTACCAGATACTGAAGCTGCGCAACGAAGTTTTTATTGTAGAGCAAAAATGTGCTTATGACGATATTGATGGTAAAGACCTGCTGCCCAGTCATCACCTCTTTTGTATGGCTCAGGATGTGGTAATTGCCTATGCCCGCATTTTCGGGCCCGGTATTATCTACGCAGAAGCCTGCCTGGGCCGCATTTGCAGCAGTTCTGCCCACAGAAAACAGGGCCTGGGCAAAGCGCTGATGCAACATGCACTGGCACATACCGAACAATTATACCCTGCGCAGTCTATCAGAAAAGCGCGCAATGCTACCTGCGGAAATTTTATGAAGACTTTGGCTTCAGGGTAGTAAGCGATGTTTACCTGGAAGATGGCATTGAGCACTTTCAAATGCTGCTGAGCAAATAAGCGCTTATCCATTATTAATTCATCTGGCGCCACTCCTGTATTATAGCTGCGCAGCTTGCCTTATTCTCATTAATATTATCAGCTTAATAAAAATAAAAATTATGAAAATCAGATTTGCCATACTGCTGTTTGTGCTGCTGCCCATCATGGGCCTGCAGGCGCAACAAAGCAGTACACCCAAAGCCATTACCTGGAAAGACGTTCCATCATGGAAGTCCATTTCCCCTTTTAGTGTTAATCTCTCTCCCGATGGAGCCTGGTTTGCCTATGTGCTAAGCCCGGTAGATGGTGATGCAGACTTAATCATTCAAAACACCAGAACCGAGGAGAAAAAAACTTTCGCGCTGGGCAACAGCAATAATTACAGCATGAGTTTTTCTGAAGACGGTAAATGGATTGCTTTTAAAGAGTATCCAAAAAATACTGAAAGAAAAGCTGCAGCCAAAACACCATCGCGCCAGCTCTTTGATAAGTTGCATGTGCTTGAATTAAGCAGTGGTAAAAAAACAGAATATGAAAAAGTAAACAGCTATGCCTTCAATGGCGAGCGTGCCAGCCATATTGCCATTCATGCAGCAAGAGA
>DAOLDI010000455.1:0-2704 GCA_035327445.1 Cyclobacteriaceae bacterium
TACACTCAGTTTGCCTCCGGGGTAAGCATTGGCTTCGAATACTTCCACTTCAAAGCCCTTAACACGTAATCGAATAGCCGCGGCTAATCCGGCTATTCCTGAACCTATTACTATGGCTTTTTGCATGATACCGGCTTCAACAAATTGGCCGGCTAAATGTTTTCAGATAATTACTCCCCGCGCTGAATCAGTTCAGCACAGGGAGCAATTTGATGTCTGATTAATCTTTGGGTTGAATCAGGTAAGGTGTTTTGCCATCGGTAATCACAATCTTGGTGTTGGGAGAGATGGCAAGTTCTCTGAAGGCTTCAATACTCCTCAGCTCAATAATTTCCTTACTCAAACCTTGTGATAAAATTTGCTGCGCATCTCGGGTACCTTCAGCTTCAATCTTTCTGCGCTCAGCTTCCTGTCTTTCGCGCATCAATACGTATTGCATGCGCTCTGATTCCTGCTCGGCTTCCAGTTTTCTTTCTATGGCGCGAGATAATTCTGCGGGTAATTCTATACTTTTTAACAGTACTTGTTCTATTACGAAACCACGGCTACCCAGCACTTCTTCCATGCGGTTTTTAATGCGCTCTTCTATTACTGCACGCTGACCCGAGTGCATATCTTTAGCCATGAAATTGGAGGTAACATCTGCAGCCGCAGAACGAAACACCGGCATTAATGCAGTGCGCTCATAATCAATACCAATTTCAGTAAAGATTTCCGGCACTTTGTGTTTTTGAATACTGTAAAGAATTGAAATTTCTGAATTGATGGTTAAGCCTTCTTTACTGGGTAAGCGAAGTCTCACTTCCATGTTTTCAGTTTGTACAGTTGTTTTTAAGACTGTTGCGGTAAAAGGATTGAAAGTGTACATACCTGGGCCGCGACTTTTATCTTCCAGCTTACCCAGCTTACGCTTAACACCTACCTCTCCTTGTCTTACTACTACGCATGAGCTTAACAACATCATGCTTACTATATATACGATGACTCTCATAACATTTTATTTTAGTGATAAAGATTTAATCACTTATACGGTGAAAAAGCAATGAGAGTTAGTATGTTGAAATTAAAATTTCTTTAATGTTGAAAAAAGCAAATCTGTTTTGATAAAAATTAATCTCTATGCAACAAGTTAATTGCATTTTTGTTTCAGAAAAATCTATACTTCTTATAAAGAAATTAACAAGGTTTAATTAAATGATTCGGAAAAGGTTTTAAGGGTGATTTCCGGTTTGCCCAATTCGGCCCAGCTTCTTTCAGAAACAAATGGTTCGGGGTATTCATTCATGGCTTCAATGATGTGTGCCCCGTAATTCATGGTAGTACTAAATCTTCCCATGAATTTTAGAACACCAAGTGGCAGTTTCATTATACTCAGCTTTTCTTTTTTGTAGTGACGGATAAACTCAGCCACAGCTTCATCATCAGTAAATGCTTCCGGGCCTTGGACAGAATATTCTTTGTTTTCATCTTTTAAAATTTGAAAAGACCTTGTCACCATCCGGGCAAAATCCTGCGAGCATACAAACCACATTTTATGTTTTGATTTTCCGGCCAGCAGCATTCTTTTACCCTGCTTGTAGGTATTGGGTAGTACATCCATAAAAGTAGAAGGGTAGAAGATGGTATAGGGTATACCCGATTCTTTAATGAGTTTTACTGCCTGATGCTTTACTTCAAAAGCCCACCAGTGAAAACCATTCATCCCCTGATAATTCATCACTAAAGAAGATATTAAAGCGATGCGTTTGAGTTGATGTTTTTGTGTGGCTTTTAATAAATTTCTGATACCATCACTTTCGGTATGAAATGCCTTATGTTTTTCATTTTGTTTGATAGAGAGATTCAGGTATATCGCATCTTGACCTTCCAAAAGTTTTTCTAAATCCTCTACGGATTGCATGTTGCCCTTAATGAACTTTATACCATGTGGAATTTTACTTTTAGCTTTTTCCGGATTCCTGACCAGTGCTGTAATTTCAAATCCAGCTTTATGCAATGCCAAAAGCACGGGGTTCCCTAATTGACCGGTGGCTCCAATAAATGCAATATTTTTGATCATTTCTTTTTCTTCGGTTTAAATAATTTTTCAATCAACCACCAATGTGGCTTGTACCTTCTTACTTCAAAATGTTCAAAAACATATTTCCTGATATGATCAACTGCTTCTTCAGGCGAGTCGGTAAAGAGTACCAGTTCAAGATCTTCTTCGCTTATGGTTTTTTCGGATTTCATTTTATCCAGCATATCCCTAAGCGGTTTGTAGAAATCAATACCCATAACAACCACCGGAAAATCTCTGATGGTTTTTGTTTGTATTAATGTTAATGTTTCAAAAAATTCATCTTGTGTGCCAAAGCCACCTGGCATTACAATAAAGCCATAAGAATATTTGAGCAACAAAACCTTGCGCACAAAAAAGTAGCGTATGTTTACCCACTTGTGCATGTAGGGGTTAGGGTGTTGCTCAAAAGGCAGTTCAATATTGCATCCAACAGATAGTCCCTCGTTTTCAAATGCTCCGCGGTTGGCAGCCTCCATTATGCCTGGTCCTCCACCCGTCATAGTGGTGCCGCCTGCTTTAGAAATATGCTTACCTACTTCATAGGCCATTTTATAATAAGGATGCTCTTCTGTAAATCTTGCTGATCCGAAAACTGTAATGCAGGGACCAACAAAATGCAAAGCCCTGAAGCCTTTAACGAAT
>DAOLDI010000456.1:0-2703 GCA_035327445.1 Cyclobacteriaceae bacterium
ACCTGAAAGATTGAAAGCCTGATTTGTATAGGCGATGTAATCGCAAATCTCTTTCGCCCTCATTGCAAACGAGGGCGATTAATCAACTTACATTACAAATTAGTTTGCTCACTTTCCTTCAGCCAATTTTTGATTTCTTCATAGGGAATTAAAATTTCTGTGGGCCCGAATACATAAGGACCAATTTCATAAATGTTGTAAAAGAATACTATACCCTCGGGTCTGAAACCATAGTTTTGGTTCAAATAAAAAAAGCCTCCTTCAAACTCATAACCCAGGTCTGGCAAATAGGCATCATCAGGAATGTTGCGTACTTTTTTGAAAGCGCGCTCGCCAGTTGCATTTAAATCGCCTTCATAGCCTGGCTTTAATATATCATCAAGCAAAAGTATTTTACCCGTATTTACATCAAAATTAATGAAGGAGGTGCTTGAACCTCCGTGCGCACCTCCTGTGAAGTACTCATCATTTACAGAAATACAAAGTATTTTATCTGTCAGATTTTCAACCACTACATCTGCTTTGTAGTACCACCCCATACTTAAGTCAGGAAATTCCTGCAGTGTTAATTCA
This sequence comes from Cyclobacteriaceae bacterium, assembly GCA_035327445.1. Taxonomy (GTDB): domain Bacteria; phylum Bacteroidota; class Bacteroidia; order Cytophagales; family Cyclobacteriaceae; genus DAOLDI01. The sequence goes on from DAOLDI010000456.1 coordinate 574, forward strand.
AAATCTGAAATGAAGGCTTTACCGGCTGCTTCAATACTTTCTGGATCAATATCAGAACTTGGGGCGCTTAGCATGGTGTTGATGCGATCTTCAATAAGGGCAGGTAATCTGTTTCCGGCCGGGGCTCTGAAAACCGGATAACTCACCTCAAACCTTGCGCATGGTTTGCTTTCATCGTTACAGGCACCTGCAGAGCTGATGGAATAGGTTCTAATTTCGTAAGTAAGTTCTGTAACATCCTCTACGTTTTCTTTCTTATTGGTACAGGCAAAAATGAGGAGTGATAAGAGTGTTACTAAGTACAATGCAGGTTTCATGGTTTCTAAATTTAGCGCTCATCAAATTTAGTTATTTCCACAAAATAAAAACTGCATGCCGGGTGCAGTACCCATACATGCAGTTTAAAATGCACAATATAATCTTAAATATTGGCGAAGATCTCTTCCAGCTTTTGCTCAAGTGCTTTGCCTCTCAGATTTTTAGCAATGATTTTACCATCAGGATCAAGCAATACAGTAAAGGGAATAGCTTCTACACCATAGCGAAGTGCAGCCTCTGATTGCCAGAATTTCAAATCACTTACGTGCACCCAGGTAAGTTTGTCTTCTTCAATGGCTTGCAACCAGTCTTCTTTAGTTCTGTCTAATGATACCCCGTAAATTTCAAAACCTTTATCGTGAAAGCGATTATACATACGCACCACATTGGGGTTTTCGATGCGGCATGGACGACACCACTTTGCCCAGAAATCAATGAGTACGTATTGGCCTCGCAGAGAAGAAAGCTTCACAACTTCCCCATCCGGACTTGGCAAAGCAATTTCAGGTGCTTCCTGCCCTATTGCAAGCAAACTCATCTTTGCCACAAAGTCGATAAAGTTTTTTGCGTGCATAAAATCAGCAGAAGTACTTTTCAACGATTCTGCAACTTCCTGGTATAAATTGAAATACTTTTCTTTATCTAATGAACTGTTGTATTGCAACAAATTGATGGAGGCAAGTGAATTTGGATTTTGTCTGATGAGCTCAGCAATTTGATCCTGAACTTGCTGTTCCATTGTCTGGTAGCGCTCAATAATGCTGTTGATGGCATCTTCGTCATTCTTTAACCTGGCCTGATTCATCTGCTGATTCATCTCAGCTACCTCAGCTGAATTCTGCAAAGTTGTTTGCAATGTCTGGACCTTATTGATAAGCTCATGATCGGGCGAACCTAAAATTTCAGCAAAGCCATACTGATCATTACCATCAACATTGATTTCCATATCGCTTCTATCCAAAATAAGGTTAAGCACTTGCTTATCGTAAAAGTTTAGCCTGTAATAACCAGGTTCTGTAAGACGTATTTGTTTAGTGAATGTGTAATTGCTTTTTAGCACAATTGTATCTTCCTGAACTTCTTCGCCAGGTACTATAGGTGTAAGTGTAATTTTTCCGTTACTCTGCGGAAATCCTACCTTGCCTTTCAAGGTGATGGACCAGCCCTGTGCTTCTTCTTTATTTTGTTGCTGACAGCCTGCTATCAGCAACACACCCAATGCAAAAACTAAAATTCTCTTGTACATATTTTGTTAAAGTAATTCCTTGTTAAATAATGTTGCCGCCATTTTGGGGTCGGCTTTCCCTTTACTTCTCTTCATGAGTTCGCCCATAAAAAAAGCAAGTATACCCTTTTTGCCTTTTTTAAACTCCATCACTTTATCCGGATGGTCTTTAATGATGTTTTTCACCAGATCAAGTATGGCATCTTCATTACTGTCTTGCAGCAGATTTAGTTCCTGGGCCAGCGCAAAAGCTGATTTTTCAGGGGCATTTATCATGGCAGGCAATAAGTTTTGGGCCGCGGCCGAGAAACTGAGTTTATTTTCATCTACCAGGCTAATGATATCGGCTAATGCACGGGCATGTAATGGGAAATCAAAATCTGATAAGCCTGCATTGTTGAGGAATGATTTTACCGGGCCCATCATCCAGTTACTCACTGCCTTATAGTGATTTGTATAAGTACAAACATCCAGAAAATAAGCTGCCATTTCTTTGCTTTCTGTCAGCACACGGGCATCATAAGCCGGCAACTTAAATTCGTGCATTAATTTTTCTTCAAGTGCTGCAGGAAGCGCAGGCATATTTT
>DAOLDI010000457.1:0-2703 GCA_035327445.1 Cyclobacteriaceae bacterium
AAAACCCTGACCCCACAATTCGATTTATAAATGTAATTAATGCAATGCCAGTTCTTCAATAAGTGCCTTAGTCTGAGCTTTTTCCAGCCTGGGGCCATACTGTGATACTACTCTTGAAGAAGCCAGGGAGGCCAATTTACCAGAATCGGCAAAACTATGGCCGTGGGTAATGCCGTAGAGAAATGCACCGGCAAACATATCTCCAGCCCCGTTGGTATCGAGGGCGCGCACCTTATAGGGTTCAATTTGTATAAAGGTATCTCCATCAAATATCATGGCTCCGTTAGATCCCTGAGTTATCACAAATCTTTTTGCCGAGAGCTTTAGCTCTTCTCTGGCATCTGTAAGGCTGTCTTTACCGGTAAAAATTCTGGCTTCTTCTTCATTACAAAAGAGCAGGTCTACACTTGCGCCTACAACACTGTTCATTTGCTCCGAAAAATATTTGACCATGCTGGGGTCAGAAAAGGTTAGTGCGGTAGATATTTTGTGTCTTTCAGCAATTTTTTTTGCTTCCAGCATAGCATCAAGTCCTTTAGGGCTTGCAACCAGGTAACCTTCTAAATAAAGGTATTCTGATTTTTTGATGGTGGTCTCATCTATATGTTGTGGTGATACAAAAGAACTTACCCCTAAAAAAGTGTTCATGGTGCGCTCAGCATCCGGGGTGGTCATCACAAGACAGCGGCCACTCAAACCTTCAGGACAATGCTCGTATTTGATATTGGTTTCAACACCATTTCTCTTTAAATCTTCCAGAAAAAATCTTCCAAGTTCATCTTTAGCAACAAGACTGGAGTAGAATCCTTTTCCTCCAAATTGACTGATGGCAATAATGGTGTTAGCAGCGGAACCTCCGCATTGCATTTTACTCTTCTTCATGTCGATGGACTTAATCAGGCGGTGCTGATGTTTTTCATCCACCAGGGTCATCACCCCTTTTTCTACTTCGTGGTTTTGCAGGAAATCATTGTCAACTTCAGTTACTATGTCAACCAAAGCATTCCCTAATCCATATACATGAACCTTATCTGCCATTTATTTTTTGTTATTATTTATTTTTCGAGTTAAACCAAGTTCAGCCGTCCTGTCAGGATAATCTGTGATGATACCATCTACTTTTAAGTTGACCATACGCAGTAAATCTTCTCTTTCGTTTACAGTCCATGGAATCACTTTCATTTTCTTCTGCTTGATTTGCTGAACTGCAGCTTCATCAATTAATTTGAAATACGGACTATAAATCTGTGGCGTGAATCCAAGATCTTTCAAATTAGCTTGCATGCCTTTGGTGTTTTCTACCAATGCCGCAAGTCTAACTTCCGGATACTTTTTCTTCCAGTACTTCAAAACTCTGAAATCAAAGGATTGAATTACAACTCGCTCTAAAGGCAGATATTGATCAATCAATTGAAAAACCAAATCAGAAAACTCCTCAGGACTTGGATGAAACATATTATCGCCTGCCGGCAGACTTTTAATTTCTATGTTATAATCTACTTCATACAGCACATAATCTTTGATATGCTTTTCTGCAGCCAGTATAACATCTACCAACAAAGGTTTATGCACAGCCATTTTTTGTTGTTGCGGAAATCGCTCATTGCCAATGCTGCCACAATCAAATTTTTTTACCTCATCATAGGTCATTTGGTAAATGTTGTAATTTCTCTCGTCAGCTTGTGTTATGGATAAACCTTCCGGAGTAAGGCAAATAGCTGATGACATCCAGGGTTCATGTGAAACAACAAGCTGCTTATCTTTAGTAACTGCCAGGTCGAGTTCGAGTGTAGTTACTCCGTAATCAAGTGCTGCAATAAAAGCCGGGATTGTATTTTCCGGATACAAACCTCTGGCTCCTCTATGGCCTTGTATATCTATTTGCTTTGATTGCGCCATCAACATAGATGTAAAAATCATCAACAATATGCTAAGTGTAGCTTGCCTGAAGTTCATTGTACAAAGATAATTTTTAAAATTTACCTGTAAGTTATGATTGCTACCAGAATGGTGGTCTTATTACGGTTGTTCCTTCTATTGTGCGGCAATCATCAGGGATAATTCTTGCCGGTTGCATAAACTGTAAATCACTCCTGTTCAAAAATAGCGAATCAATAGAAACATCTGAAGCCGTGAAATACCCAATCACAAATTCTTCTGGCGCATCTACCCTTATTACGTTGCCACCAATAGTGGAGGGGGGTGGATCAAAAATACTTCCCTCTATGGTGGCTTGTTGTTCTACCAACCTATAAAACTGATATGCATTTTCAGTAAGCGACTGCTGAAAAATTCTTACCATATACTTATCGCGCATACGATAGCCATCATCTTCAATAAATGCTGCTAATGTCCTTACAGAATTACCATCAACCAGGCGATCGCTGAAAATTCTAATGGCTTTATCTGGCACTTCTTCTTTCCAGCAAGTATCGCAGCATGGTTTAGGTGCCGGAAATCTTGGACGTTGAACAAACAAATCGGGCCTGGTGTTTAGCTGCAGTAAGCCTGAGTTTCTCCACTGATAAAAATTCTTTTCACCGGGCACATCATTAAAATGAGCATAAACTTCAATACCACTTTTCGGGATTAAAGGGTTTGCTGTTGATACAGTTCTAAATGCAATTGAGAAAGAATCAATTTTGGCAACGGGCAATATTTTTTCTGGAAAAGACATGTACTCTTTGCCATCTTGCGTAATGA
>DAOLDI010000458.1:0-2695 GCA_035327445.1 Cyclobacteriaceae bacterium
GTTATTGGCTACGCGATCATGGTGCTGCATTTCTCCTGAATAAAAGTGGAGAAATGGCTGCAACTGATTTTGACTGGAATCTCTATGGATACTTCGCCTGGTGGAAACTTCGCGAACCTGAACTTGCCGATAGCATTGATTATTGGGAAAAACAAACCCTCAAGGGAAATACCAGTAAAGTTGACAGCATGATGGGTGTACTAACAGGTGCACAGCAAATCAAATCCAAACTTATCATGGAGGGCGGATCAATTGAATCAAATGGAAAAGGCGTGTTGATTCAAAATGAAGCCATAACACTGCAGCGCAATCCCGGCTGGACAAAAGAAGAAATTGAAGCCGAATACAAACGCGTTATGAATGTGAAGAAAGTAATATGGATGAAGCAAGGTCTGGCAGATGATGAACATATCTGGCACTTGCATGAAGGCAAATATGTAACACTGGGCACAGGCGGTCATACAGATGAGTTTGTTCGATTTGCAGATGCCAATACCATATTACTGGCATGGATTGATGAAGAAGAAAAAGATCTTCACCCATTAAACCGACTTACCTATGAACGTATGGCAGAAAACCTGAAAATTCTTGAGGCCGCAACTGATCATAATGGTAAACCTTTCCGCATCATCAAAGTACCATTACCAAACCTGGTAGAATGGCCTGCAGTTGTTGCAGAAGAGAAGACTGAAGCTGCATTCTGGCAACTCTCACCTAAGAGTTTTTTGCAGCATGAACGACCAGCCATTGGAGATACCTTAATTCGGGTGGCCGCAACTTCATATCTTAATTTTCTTGTTAGCAACGGTGTAGTTATTAATGCAACCTATACTCAGCATGGTACACCAAATGAACGTGAAGAAAAAGTGAAAGCCATATTTGCAGAAGTATTTCCTGATCGCGATCAGGTTTGGATTGATGCACTGCCCGTAAACCGAAACGGAGGTGGTATACATTGCAGCACACAGCAAGAACCCAAGCGGTTGATTCAGCATAAATAATTTATGCACAATTCATTACTCAACAAAGTAACTTTTACCTGGCTTCCCTGGGCCATGTTGCTCTTGTTGCCTATTACTTTCTTTGGATTTCTTCCGAGCTATTTTGGTAAACTCCATACAGCACTTCCGCTTGCGCATCATATACATGCAGGTATAATGCTGCTGTGGCTGTTCATGGCCATTGCACAACCCTTTTTGATTAAGTACAATAAAATCAGCTTTCACAAAACAATTGGGAAGGCGAGTTATGCACTGATGCCTTTTATCATCGCAAGCGGTTATTTGATTCTACGTTTTTCTTATCACCGTGCTTTGTCTGGCGAAGAGGTTGGCCCTCCTGGTTATTTTGCTGAAGATTATCCACTGCACATTAAAGCAGCAGAGTTTGTTGTTATTGGTTTTGTATATTGGTTATGGCTGATTATCTACTATGTATTTGGCGTGTACTACAGAAAGAATACTTTGGCACATGCTACCTACATGACGGCCGCGGCATTCACTATACTTGGTCCGGCAGGAGATCGTTTCGTAGGTCATGTTTGTGATGCACTGGACTTGCCTTATAACTGGCTGGCAGAAAATTTTATTTTTATTTTGGTGTTTATATACTTCGCTTCCCTGCTGCGCATTCATCATAAAAGAAAATTAAATTCAAAGCCTGTAATCACTACCCTTATCATCCACATCACAGGTATTCTTTTATTCTACCTGCTACCCTACCTTGCATGGTGGAACCGGATCTGCTCACAAATTTTCTGAAGCACTTCAAACAAGCATTTTATTTTAATAGGTGCATCACATCATCATGTGATTTGTTTCTTCATCTTATAAGCTGACCTTGTACTTCATATTAATTGAGTAAAGCGCTCTGAATATTACATCAGAAAATACTGTATCTTCAAAAACAAAAAACCTTAAACCTAATCAATATGAAACAAGTGATTATTTCGAGCTTACTATCAGTAATCTATCATATTGTTATTGCTCAAGCTCCTTTGCCGATTATTGATATGCACTTTCATGCTGCCAATTTTGATGATAACGGACCACCACCTAATGGCATCAGCAGATTGAATACAGGGTATCCGGATTATGAACCCGATAAGCCTTGGATTGCCACGTTTGCATACTGGATGGCCAACCCAAAAGGTGATAACCCCATTATGGCACCTGGCTCCAACAAAGAATTACTCGATAAAAACATGGAGATATTGAAACGCAGGAATATCTATGCTGTAAGCAGTGGGCCAAGAGAGGAAGAGTTTAAGGCAGCAGGCAAGGAGCGTATTTACAGCTCCTGGCAATTGGGTAGAGATATCGACAATTGGCCCAGCCCCGAAGAAGTGAGAAAAGTACTTGAAACAGGCAAGTACAAAATGTTTGGTGAAGTTACGCTGCAATATGCAGGTATTTCACCCAATGATCCGCGCTTTGCGCCTTACCTGGTTATTTTGGAAGAGTTGGATATTCCTTTAGGCATCCACATCGGCACAGGACCTCCGGGTGTTTCCTATTTCCCGGGTAATTTTAAGCACCTGGCACGCATGCACAGTGCTTTCGAAATTGAAGAAGTAGCGCTAAGGCATCCTAAACTGCGCATCAACCTCATGCATGCCGGCTGGCCATTGGCCGATGATTTGATAGCAGTACTGTACAATCACCCGCAGGTGAATTGTGATGTAGGCATCATTTGT
>DAOLDI010000459.1:0-2691 GCA_035327445.1 Cyclobacteriaceae bacterium
ATCATATTGGTGATCCGCCCGACATCAGAACTTTGAAGAATGCCCATAAAAACGGCATCAATATCATTCACCTGGGCAGGCAATTTTCGCCACAGGATTTTACCGAATTCGATATGCTGCTGGCCATGGACAAAAGTAATTTGTACAATATTAAAAAGCACGATATGTCAGGCGTGTATGAAGCCAAGATAAAGCTGATGCGCGCATTTGATGCGCATGGCCACATGGAAGATGTACCTGATCCTTACTTTGGTGGCGAAAGTGGATTTCAGGAAGTATTTGAAATTCTGGACCGCAGCACACACGCCTTATTAGATTTTATTGAAGCAGAAAAACTTCCCGGCTTTAAGGGCTGATCAATACCTGCAAAGTAGTTCTGCTGGCTTGCTCTAGCATTACACCCGCTTTGTTGCGATAGGTATTATACGTTTGCTCATCGTAGTGCTTAACGGTTACCAATTGTAAACCTGTGTTATAATAGATTTCAAAGTCATGCTGTAAATAATCAATCAGCTTTTTCAATTTGCTTTCTGTAAAATCAATGCAGAAAGAAAAGGAGATGGCAGAGTTCTGCATCAGGTTAATGCGTACATCACTTGCTGATATAGCCTGAAAAATTTTACTTAGTTGCGTTTCATTGATAAATGTATAGTCAGTGACTTTGCATGAAATAAGACACTGATCTTCTTTGAAAACAATTACCGGTGGCCAGTTATCTAAGTGACAATCGTGAATGATGGTGCCAGGCAGGGCGGGGTTCTCAAAACTTTTTACAAACAGTGGTATCTTTTTATTGGCAACAGGCTTAATGGTTTTCGGATGAATTACAGATGCGCCATAGTATGTCATTTCTGCCGCTTGCTTGTAAGGTAATTCTTCAAATACACTTGCAGCTGCAATGCGCTTGGGGTCGGCATTCATAATACCCGGCACATCTTTCCAGATAACAACACTTTCAGCATCCAGGCAGTAAGCAAAAATGGCGGCTGTAAAATCAGAACCTTCTCTTCCAAGTGTGCTGGTCTTGCCGGCTTCATCAGCAGCAATAAAGCCTTGTGTAACTATTATTTTCGTTTCAAGTGTTGTACGCAGTGGCAATATATTTTCATAAGTTTTATCCCAGTTCACACTAGCCTCGCGAAACTTGCTATCGCTTACAATAAATTCTCTTGCATCTATCAGTTCAATGGCAAGACCGGCATCTTGCATAAAAGCCTGCACAATTTGCGATGAGCAACGTTCACCCGCACATACAAATGCAGCGTATCTTTCATCATTATCCTCAATATTCTCTAAGCATGATGCGGCCTCTTGCCAAATGGCCTCTACTTGTTCAAATACAGGATGCTCTTCATAAAATAATTCCTGCATAATAGCCAGGTGCTGAGCTTGTAACAGATCAAAGGCTTCGCGGTAATCGGCACTTGCACTGTGCAGTTTTAATATATGTTCAAGGGCATTGGTAGTTTTGCCTAAGGCAGAAACCACCACCAGTAAAGGCTGCCGACTATGCTGTTGGATGATATGTGCAGTATTGCGAATGCTTTGTGCATCTTTGATGGAGGCACCTCCGAATTTAAATACTTTCATTTATTTGATTTTTATTGTATGCAACCGATTGCAAGCTATCTTTGAGCTCGAAATTGATCGCACGAAATTAAGTCGCTTTTAGCAGCAAACAAGTATGGAAGATTCAAGAATTGCCCTGCCTATGGGCACCACCCTAGACCGCTTTATCAAGTTTAAACAAGATGAGTTTTCATATGCCAGCGGAGAGCTCTCGCAATTGCTGCGCGACATAGCCCTTGCCTCTAAAGTGGTGAACCGGGAGGTAAACAAGGCCGGCCTTATCAACATCATGGGAGCTTTGGGTTCACAAAATACTGCTGGTGATGAACAGCAAAAGCTGGATGTACTGGCGGATATACGTTTTACCCGCGCCTTGATGAAGGGCGGTGAAACATGCGCCATCATTTCTGAAGAAAATGAAAGTTTTGTCGACTTGAACAACCAGGGCAAATATGTTATTGCAATTGATCCGCTTGATGGTTCTTCCAATATTGATGTTAACGTTTCTATAGGTACTATCTTTTCTATCTACAGAAGAAAGAGTAAGGTAGGTTCACCAATTTCACAAGAAGATATTTTGCAGAGAGGAGATGAACAAGTAGCTGCAGGTTATATTTTATATGGTTCATCTACTATGCTGGTATACACCACCGGGCATGGCGTAAATGGTTTTACCTATGAATCTACCTTGGGCGAGTACTTCTTGTCGCATCCTGATTTGAAAACTCCGGAGAAAGGAAAAATATTCTCTGTAAATGAAGGCTCATATTATTCCTTCGACCAGGGTGTGGTTGATTACCTGAAATTCTGTAAGGAAAATAATTATGTGGGCAGGTATATTGGTTCACTCGTGGCAGATTTTCATCGGAACCTGCTTAAAGGGGGTATTTACATTTACCCTGCAACCGCTAAAGATAAAAATGGAAAGTTGCGTCTGATGTATGAGTGCAATGCACTTGCTTTTGTAGTTGAACAAGCCGGAGGTTTGGCAACAGATGGCAAGCGAAGAATACTGGAGATAAATCCTGAAAGTCTGCACCAACGAACACCCTTCTATGTAGGGTCAAGGCAAATGGTTGAAAAAGCAATGAGCTTAGTGCAGTAATTTAAGCTGTCGGTTCC
>DAOLDI010000460.1:0-2691 GCA_035327445.1 Cyclobacteriaceae bacterium
TGCACCCCATCTTTTTCCAATTCCGCAGCTGCAGCACGGGCCACTTTCATCATTTTCCCAAATGAAACGATGGTAACATCACTACCTTCTCTCACCACATCGGCCAGGCCAATAGGAATAAGATATTCTTCTTCCGGAACTTCACCCTTATCGCCATACATCAACTCTGATTCCATGAAGATCACAGGGTCATTATCACGGATTGATGATTTCAAAAGTCCCTTGGCATCGTAAGGATTTGAAGGCACTACCACTTTTAATCCCGGACAGTTAGCGTACCAATTTTCAAAGTTTTGAGAGTGCTGTGCGCCTAGTTGTCCGGCATTTCCTGTTGGTCCTCTAAATACCATGGGTACGTTATATTGTCCTCCCGACATAGAAAGCATTTTCGCAGCGGCATTAATAACCTGGTCAATGGCTACCAGGGAGAAGTTGAAGGTCATAAACTCAATAATGGGTCTAACCCCGTTCATGGCAGCGCCTACGCCTATTCCTGCAAAACCAAGTTCGGCAATTGGGGTGTCAATAACACGCTCGGGGCCAAACTCGTCTAGCATACCCTGACTTACTTTATAGGCTCCATTATATACGGCTACTTCTTCACCCATTAAGAATACGCTTTTATCTCTGCGCATTTCTTCATTCATGGCTTCGCGAAGTGCTTCTCTGAATTGTATCTCTCTCATAGCTCTTTTTAAGAATGAGCGTAAAAATAGGCAAGCCGGGCAGAACTGCAAAGCCGCTTTAAATGAAAAAAGCCCCCCGAATTAGATTCAGGAGGCTTTTGAATTAATTTGTGCTGGAATTATCTCAGCGCATTTCTGAATAATTCATTAGCAGCATAGTTTCTGAATTCAAGATCGTTCAAAGCTGTCTGCTTTAAAGCTGGGTCTAGCTTAACAGCTTCAGTAAGGCTGCGAATTACGCTGTCAAGGTTGTTAAGTCTTGCATGCGCAATGGCAGCACCATAATATGCATCAGCATACTTAGCATCTTTCTTTATAGCCTCATCAAATGAGCTTACAGCATTCTGGTAGTTGTTATTGAGCAACTGGGCAAGGCCTCTATTGTATAGGTTAACTGCATTAGCTTCAGCAGCAGAAGCTGATCTTACTGCATCACCATAACGTGCAATGATAATTTCTGAAGCAGCTTTAACTCCATTTACACCACTGCTTACTTCATTGCTGGCGCCCATGCTTAGCGATTTAGCAGCATGAGATTGTGCTTTGTAAGCATTACCACGAGCAAGATTTAGTGAGCTTAGGTTAGCATGCACTTCGGCTGTTTCTCTCACTTTGGCAGCAAGGTCTAATTGAGCTTGTGCTTTGTTCAATAAGTCATTGCTGGTAGCGCCACCTGCTATGTATTGTGCCAGGTATGTAGCACCCAGGTTGTTATGAGCTACCCAGTTAGTACCATATTTTGTAGCTGCTGTATAGATTTTTTCTTTCTCTTCTAGCGCAGGAGTAAGCGTTGCAGCGTACAATAACTCTTCAAGGCTAAGGGCATCATTTCCTTTTTCGCCATTAGCAATTTGCTTGGCAAGAACTGAAATCTCGGCATCTGACTTTTTATCTTTTACGGTAAGAATTTCTGTTTTAGCACTTCTTAAGCCAGGATATAAGTCATTAAATACCTTCTTATAAGTTGGCAGTTTTTGTAATTGCTTCTCTTTTTCTTCAAATGAACCGCTTCCGTTAACAATGTTCAAATAAGCAGATTTCTGCTCTGCAGTAATTCCATTGTAATCTGCTAATGCTTGTTTGAAGTCGTTCCAATCTTCAATAACAGGCTTAAGTATAAATTGAATCTGATCAGCAAGGCCTTTGTAGTCGTAACGTCTCATTTGCTGACGGTAATAGTCTTCAATTACCTTTGCGCGATCACGTGATAGGTTACTGTTGATGCGCTCAGGACCTTCAGGAGAGTGAGTACCTGTAATAGTTACAGTTCTGGTTACGTTCTTTTCGGCAATAAATGCCTCAAACTGCTTTCCACGTGCACTGCCTCTTTCAGATGACTTAAGGTTAGATCTTCCCTGGTCAAAAAAGAAATTAACTCGGGTTGGAACTAACTCTTCCTGATTATTATAACCATGACCCGCAAAAGCTGCATAGTATGAATTTTGAACGAGCTGAGATGTTGTGATAACACCGGGAGCTACAGACATTCTTGGAGTTGTTTTAGACTTTGAGCCTTTAGCAGCTACACCTTCTACCTCCAGCATACCAGACTTCATAGCCGGGCTGTAAGGGAAAGAGAATGATTTGGTAATTTTTGGTTCCTCAGTACCGCTATTTGGATAATCTTCAGCCCTGAAAGTGATAGGTTCAAGGGCGGTTTCGTTATCACCGTACTTGTAGAAGCTGTTAACGGTGTAAGAGGTGCCCTTTGCCAACATCTTTACAGGAAGATTAGCAGAAATGTCATAAGCAACGGTGTCTTTGTGCACTTCCAGCGGATTTGGTTTAGCCTCAAGATTTTGTTCTTTCGCCATCTTGATCATTTTAGGAAGCGTACAACCGCCTAATGATGCAAGGGCCACGAATGCTAATAGGTAAAATAATTTTCTCATGGATCTCATTTTTATTTTGTTTTTCAGAAACAGGATGTAAAACTATACTTACGTATAATTATATGCAATAATACTTAAAAAAATGCGAACTTAATTTACAGATACTTGTTTAT
>DAOLDI010000461.1:0-2690 GCA_035327445.1 Cyclobacteriaceae bacterium
TGATGTACCCTTAATTTATTAAACTTTTTATCAGGTTTTTTCCATCAGGGCAGATTCAAGCCCCGGTGGCATATTAACCAGCGGCTGGCCCCGCACCGCCAATGAAATCAGCAACCGAAAACAATTACAAGAACGCAATACAGGCATGGTCATATCGCATCAAGGCAAAAACCTGGAAACAGGATTAAGCGTATTGTACACAAGCTTCGATACTCCTATCTCACGTTTGGCCAATCGGTATAATCATTTCTTCTTCAATGGCAGCGAAAATTTATTAACAGGTGCTTATCTGAACTACAACTTTAGCGGATTCAGCTTTTTCTCTGAAGCCGCTCGCAGCAGCAGTGGCGGAACTGCTGCTGTTGCAGGAATATTAGGAAGTATAGGAAGCAAAACAGAAACGGCATTCTTACTCAGAAGTTATGACCCGAATTTTCACAGCTTCTATTCACAGGCACTTGCCGAAAATTCTGTTGCGCAAAATGAGCGTGGCATGTATTGGGGTTTTAAACAGCATGTATCACCCAAAATTTTTTATGCCGGATACATTGATATGTTTCGTTTTCCCTGGATGCGCTCAAGAGCCTTCGCTCCTTCAGAAGGTTATGAGTATTTGATGAGGTTAGTATACAAACCCAATAAAGAATCTCAGGCATTTATTTTATATCGCGAAGAAAACAAAGCCAGAAATCTGCCAGAATCCGGCAATACTTATCTGCTTGATCAGGGCATCAAAAGAAATCTGATTATGAATGCAGACTATGGCAGCCTGCGTAAATTAAGTTTACGCACACGCCTTCAACTGAGCAGTTTTACGCTGTCCAATAACACAACGTATGGTATGGCACTCGTGCAAGACCTGAATTATAAATACAGAAGATTTAGTTTTTCTTTTCGACAGGCACTTTTTGATACAGATGATTTTGAAAATCGGCAATATGTTTATGAACGAGATGTATTATACGCCTTTAGTCTGCCAGCTTATAACGGTATAGGTATGCGTAACTATGCACTGATACATTACAAAGCATTTAAATGTTTTGATTGTTGGATCAGGTATGCCAGAACTTATTATACTGACCGTGATTTTATTGGCAGTGGCGGAGAGAGGATTGAAGGCAACATCAGAAGTGATATAAAATTTCAAACCAGGATAATTTTTTGATATTTGCATTATGCATGCAGTTGAACTAATAACACCCCAGGTTTTACTAACTATGGTAATTGGAGGCATTATATTTATATTGCTCTTTCAATATATTTTCAGGAAAAAAAGATAGCTCAGGTAAGGCCTTTAATCTCTATTGATTACGATTACCCGAATATATTGACGTCTTATCTGGATTAGGCCGATAAATTCACCGAGGTTAAGTTATTTTATTACCATAAAAACGAAACAATTCTATGAAAAAACCTGGCTTACTATTACTCTTTAATCTTGTCGTATTTGGCTTATTTGCGCAGGCTTCAAAGAAGACCTTTGAGGTAGCTGATTTCCACAGCATTTATAATAACTCAAACTATGCTGTATATGTAAAGCAAAGCAATAAAAATGAAGTGATTGCTGAAGCACTACCAGATATTTTAGGTATTACGGATATCTATGTAACCAATGGTGTGCTCATGATTAATGTAGAACGCAAACCTGATGACAAAAACAAAAGTGTGTGGGCCAAAATTGATGACATCAAACTAAGGCCAGTGATGAAAGTTACTGTTAGCATGAAAGACATACAGGAGTTTCAGGTAAATGGAGCAGGAAAAATTATAGCCGAAAATTCCCTGGCCTCAAGTAACCTGAAATTACACTTAAGCGGCAGTGGCGCTATGGATTTGGATATTAAAGGAGATCGGGTAGAAACCGTCATATCAGGCTCTGGTGAAATTACATTGAAGGGATATGCCAGTGTTAATAATGTTAACATGAGTGGAAGTGGTTCTTTAAAAGCTTTTAATTGTGAATTGCAAAAAGCCTACGTTAAAATGAGTGGATCTGGCAATTGTGAATTGAACATCAGTGATGATATGAACGCAGATATTTTTGGCTCAGGCGTATTGAAACACAAGGGCAATACAAAAAATGTTACCCGAAAAATTTATGGGAGCGGATCTGTTGAAAGAGCTTACTAAAACAAAAGGCCGGGTGAACCGGCCTTTTTGATTGTATCTTTTATTAATTATCTGTTGCTAAGCTTATCCATTTCCCTGTCAAAAGTTTCTTTGAACTTCTCATAATCATAATCTATGCGTAGTCTTTCATCTTTTGATAAGCGTTGGTTGTAAGCCGACACTAATTCATCGGCAGATAATTCAATAGCAATATAAGTTTTGTAATTACCCTGGTTTGTGCGTACAAGTTTTTCACAAATGGTACGGATACCAGACAACTGCTGATCAACAATTTCGCGGTTTAAACTTTCAAATCTTTCTTCAACCTCTTCACGGTTGTTAAACTCACGAGAAATCACATAGTTATCAGTCACGGTTTTCACCATTGTTGAAATACTTGCGGCCAATTCAGCGCGCGCATTTGTTAATGCCCTGCGCTTTGAAGTCACCTGATCCTGGCTTTCGCCCAGAGAGTTGGCCCTGAAGTGTGATTTAGTTGTAAAGTAATCAGAACCTGAGCAAGGTACATTTAGTTCTTCTTAACCCTTAGGTAGTTTTTCTTTGCCTTTACAGCTTGCTAC
>DAOLDI010000462.1:0-2681 GCA_035327445.1 Cyclobacteriaceae bacterium
CCGGCCATTAACGTAGGTATTTCGGTATCTCGGGTGGGTGGTTCTGCGCAGATAAAGTCGATGAAGAAAGTAGCCGGTACACTAAAGCTTGACCAGGCGCAGTTTCGTGAATTAGAGGCTTTCGCAAAATTCGGTTCAGACCTTGATGCTGCTACAAAACTTACCATTGAGCGCGGAAGAAGAAACCTTGAAGTCTTAAAACAAGGTCAGTACTCTCCTGTACCTGTAGAAGAACAGGTAGCTATCATTCTGGCTTCAACTAAAGGTTATCTGGATAAAGTGCCTGTTAATAAAGTGCGTGAGTTCGAAAAAGAGTTCTTGGGCTTATTGAAGGCGCAATATCAAACTGTTCTGGATAATTTCAGAAAAGGAAAGATGGAAGATCAGGACGTTGATACGCTGAAGAAAGTAGCGCTTGATTTAGCTGCTAAATATTGATTTTTACCAATTGAAATATTGTTTGGACGATGCCAAACTTAAAAGAAGTAAAGAATAGAATTAGTTCGGTGGTTTCTACACAGCAAATCACCAAAGCCATGAAAATGG
Source organism: Cyclobacteriaceae bacterium (assembly GCA_035327445.1). Taxonomy (GTDB): domain Bacteria; phylum Bacteroidota; class Bacteroidia; order Cytophagales; family Cyclobacteriaceae; genus DAOLDI01. Next base: position 547 of record DAOLDI010000462.1, read on the forward strand.
TGGCTGCTGCGAAACTACGCAAGTCGCAAGACCGCATTTTGCAGATGCGCCCCTTTGCACAGAAGTTAGACTTTTTGTTAAGCAACTTGTCTTCTGCGCAAAGCAATGAGCAAACATCATGGTATAACGCTCAGCGCGAGTCCAGCAAAATACTGATTGTGGTGGTAAGCTCGGACCGTGGCTTGTGTGGTTCTTTCAACTCCAACATCCTTAAAACTGTTTCAAAGCTTTTGCTTGAAGATTACAAAGAGCAGCATGCAAAAGGTAATGTTACCATACTGCCTTTAGGTAAAAAGGTAAATGAATTCTTTAGTAAAAGAAAGGTAAAGGTTGATAGTCGCTATTGGTCTGTGTTTTCAAGGTTAACATTTGAAGAGACTTCAATCATTGCTTCTCAGATTATGGAAGCCTTTGAAAATAAAGAGTTTGATAAGGTTGTGCTGGTTTATAATGAGTTCAAAAATGTGGCTACTCAAGTGCTCAGAACAGAACAGTATTTGCCCATATTACCTGAAGCACAAACACAAGAAAGCAGCAATGTTGATTATATTTATCAGCCAAATAGAGAAGAAATAGTAAATGGTTTAGTTCCTAAATCTCTAAAGGTAAAATTGTTCAAGGCATTACTTGAATCAAATGCTGCGGAGAATGGTGCCAGAATGACCGCCATGGATAAGGCAACTGAAAATGCCGGTGAACTATTGAAAGAGTTAAGACTAAGCTATAACAGAACACGTCAGGCGGCCATTACCAAAGAAATACTTGAAATTGTTGCCGGTGCTGAAGCACTCAAAGGCTAACAAGCTCATAATAAATACTAAACCCCGGTTAATCCGGGGTTTTTTGTTAATACCCAAGCCATTTTGTGCAATTTTCATCAAAATCTTACCTGTATATGAAAGATGTATCGAATAAGTAAAAGCAAATGCTGTTTTTAGATTTCGATACTTATTTTTGAAGATGCCTAAATTGCGGCATTGCAGCATATATGATAAATCAGGAGGTACTGGATATCGATCGCATCAAGGAGTGCTTTGAAACTTTTTTTGATGCCATTTTGATCATCGATAATAACCTTAAGGGTTTTTATTTCAATCAGAATTTTGCCAATTTATTTAATGTTGAGTCGGGTACCATTCTAGCTGTGCCAGTTGAGCAAATATTTGATCAACTTAAAATCTGCCATGAGATTCCCTTACTTAGTCAGGTTTTGCTCAAGGCTTCTCCCTGCGAAGGAGGAAGGTATATAGCGCCAGAAAGTAATTCAGAGGTTCAGTGGACTTACAGCCCTATAATTGTTGATGAACAAGTTCAGGGTATTATTTGCACTGCAAAAAGATACGCGGCCACAGAAAGCCTGAGTAATAGTTCAATACAAAGACTATTACCAAACGTAACACAATATCTGCCAGGGATAATATATGAATACATCTTTGATCCTGAGGAAGGGGGAAGATTCATTTACATAAGTCCGCAGGTTAGTCAACTCTTTGGAATAAATGCTGCGGCTGTTTTGAAAGACTCAGGTCTTTTAGAAAAAACAATTCATGAAGAGGATATCAAATCATTCAATGAAACTAATGAGCACTGTAACCGAGAAGGATTAGAGTGGCAATGGGAAGGAAGAATCAGAGTTGGTAAAAAAGTTAAGTGGATAGAAGCCAAGTCAAGTGCTATTAAGCAGCCAAATGAAAAATTACTGCGCTATGGAATAATATTAGACATCACAGAAAGAAAATTAATTGAACAAAGACTTGAGTTAGCGCTAAAGGGAGCGGACTTAGGTTTATGGGATTATTCTTTTGAAACCAAAGATGTTTTTATATCAGAGCGTTGGGCCAAATTACTGGGATATACCCAGCAAGAGATAGAGGAAAACCACCGCAATTGGATGAATTTTGTTCATCCTGAAGACGCTTGTATGGTGAAAGAATTGGTTATTGCTCATTTAAAGGGACAAACAGAGTTTTACGAATCTGTGTACCGGTTCAAAACTAAATCAGGTGAATGGCGATGGATAATGGAGCGAGGCCAGGTAGTAGCCAGAGATATTAAAGGGCGCGCACTACGATGGGTTGGTACTGTTCAAGACTTTCATTACAGAAAATTGTCTGAAAAAGTATTAGCCGATAGTG
>DAOLDI010000463.1:0-2680 GCA_035327445.1 Cyclobacteriaceae bacterium
TTCTTGATACTGTTCCCGCTAAAGGCACTATGCTGATAGAGCCCATCGACCCAGCTTTATTTCATTTGAACAATGAATATTGGGTAAGCTATTACCTGCAAGGCAAACTCTTTGATAAACGATTTGTATTTGTGCCCGAAACTATTTGCGAAGAAAATCTTACCTTTATTAAAGAACTGGAACTGGAAGGCGTACTACATTCCTGAACATATGGATAACAATCTCAGCGATATACTCTTTCTCGATATTGAAACTGTAGCCTGTGTGCCTGACTACACTGCACTTGATGAAAGATTGAAAGTGCAATGGGCACGCAAAGCCACTTACCTGAAAAAAGATGAAGCACAAACAGATGCCGATTTATTCAATGAGCGTGCAGGCATTTATGCGGAATTCGGTAAAGTGATTGTGATTGGCCTGGCAAGACTCAAAGCCAAAGAAGGCAGCAAAGATTATGTGCTGAACACGAAAGCCATTTACGGGCACGATGAAAAAGAAGTCTTACTTGAATTTAAACGCTGGCTTGAGAAATCAGGTAATCAATTGAGGCTGTGCGCACACAACGGAAAAGAATTTGATTTCCCCTACCTCTGCAGGCGCATGCTGGTAAATGATATTGCCCTGCCTTATGTGCTTGACATCTCTGGTAAAAAACCCTGGGAGATTACACACCTGGACACCATGGACATGTGGAAGTTTGGCGATTATAAGCATTACACCGCATTAGATTTACTGGCCGCTATTTTCAACATCCCTTCCAGCAAAACAGATATTGATGGCAGCATGGTGAACAAAGTGTATCATCATGAAAATAATCTGGAGAAAATTGCACAGTATTGTATCAACGATACTGTTGTGCTGGCACAACTGTACCTGAGGATGAAAGGTCATGCCTTGATTAAAGCAGATAATATTATTCAGCATTCATAATTACATAATCGCTTGCATTAGCAAGCCCGCCTTTATCTTCCTAACTTTGCTCGAATATTATGGGAAAGAAAAGAAAAAAAGAAAGTAAGCAACTGCCTTCGCAGAAAAAGAAAGCTACACAACAGCGAAGTTTGAAAACATCTATCATCCGCTTGCTTGAACAGCACCAGGGCCAGGCATTCTCAGTAAAACAGATTGCACGTAAACTTGGTCTCAAACAAAAAGCCCAACTCAAAGAACTTACATTTGAATTGTATGAGCTGGCCGAAGCTGATAAAATTCAACAACTGAGTAATGGCGATTATAAAACCAGTCGCGCTGCCCAAACAATTACCGGCACGGTAGACCATGTGAACCCCCGCTTTGCTTATATCATTCCCGCAGAAGGTGATGAAGACATTTATGTAAAAACACTCAACCTGAAGTCTGCTGTTGATGGTGATACAGTTGAAGTTGAACTACTGCCTTACCGCAGCGGACAAAGAGCAGAGGGCCGCGTAGTGAAAGTACTGAAGCGCAGTCGCAACCGCTTTGTTGGCAGAGTGGAAATGTCGAAGAACTTTGCTTTTGTGGTTCCTGATTTCAGAAAAATCTACCAGGACTTTTTTATCTATCCCGAGAAAATCAACAACGCCAAGCATAATGATAAGGTAATTGTAGAAGTGATTGAGTGGGCCGAAGGGGATAAAAGTCCGGAAGCAAAAGTTGTTGAAGTACTTGGCAAAGCAGGAGAGAATGAGGCTGAGATTCACTCCATCATGGCTGAGTTTGGCTTACCTCTTCGCTTTGACCCGAAAGTACTGGCAGAATCAGAAAGTATTGATGAAGGCATAACAGCATCAGAAATAAAAAATCGTTGGGATTTCAGAAAGGTACTCACCTTTACCATTGACCCTGAAGATGCCAAAGACTTTGACGATGCCATTTCATTTGAGAAAATAAAAGATGGCTTATACCGCATAGGCGTTCACATTGCCGATGTAACTCATTATGTAAAACCCGGAACACTGGTTGAAGCAGAAGCTTATGACCGTGCCACTTCAGTTTACCTGGTTGACCGCACCATACCTATGTTGCCAGAGCGCCTCTCTAATCAACTATGTTCACTCAGACCCAATGAAGACAAGCTGTGTTTTGCAGCAGTGTTTGAAATTGATGATAAAGCTGAAATCAAAAAAGAATGGTTTGGGCGCACTGCTATTCATTCTGACCATCGCTTTACGTATGAAGCTGCACAGGAAATTTTAGAAAGTGGTAAAGGGCAGTTTGCTGGTGAATTGGCTTTGCTGAATACACTGGCCAAAGAATTACGCAGGCAACGTTTCGCAAAAGGCGCTGTGAACTTTGAAACAACAGAAGTAAAATTCAAACTTGACAATACCGGTAAACCTTTGGCTGTTGTGCCCAAGGTGAGAAAAGATGCACACAAGTTGATTGAAGAGTTTATGTTGCTGGCCAATAAACAGGTGGCCACCTATATCTATAACATGAAGAAAGGAACCGAGCGCAATACCTTTGTGTATCGTATTCATGATTACCCCGACCAGGAACGTGTGCAGGATTTTGCCCTCTTCGCCAAAAAGTTTGGACACAAACTTAATATTGAAGAATCATCTATCAGTAGCTCACTCAACAAACTGATGGATGAGATAGAAGGCAAGCCCGAACAAAACGTGTTGCAGCAACTGGCTGTGCGCGCCATGGCCAAAGCCAAATACAGTACAGAAGAAAAAGGCCACTTTGGTTTAGC
>DAOLDI010000464.1:0-2642 GCA_035327445.1 Cyclobacteriaceae bacterium
GGAAGTTTGCATCAATAAAAGCAGGAGCGCCCTGCTGTGTTTGTCCGTTGATTACACGCAGGCTTGACAGATCAAGACTATTGTTTGGATCTGAAATAAAATTGATCAGGTTAATCGTTACCGTTCCTCCCACAGTAATGGTGGTTGAAACTGCTTCAATTACTGGCGGATCAGTAATACATACAATTTCAGTAATATCAACCTCAACTGAAGCTTCAGATTCGCATCCATTTGCAGTAATACCAATTACGCTGTAAGTACCGGCTATGCTTACTTCAATTTCTCTTGTTTCCAAACCATTAGACCACCGATAGCCTGCATAACCTTCATCGGCAATCAATATAGTGCTTGAATTTTCACAAAGTTCGGTTTCACCATTTACAGTAATGTTGGGTGCATCAGGTGAATCTAATAGTATGCTTACGCTGGTTCTCGTACTTTCGCATCCATTAGTTGAGACAAGACTTACATAATATGTACTTTCTGAACTCAATTCCGGAGTTGTAAAAAGGGCATCTTCACCCAGTGCAGTCCCACCGCTTGGCACATCATACCAGCGATAATCTCCATCAGCTGCGCCACTTGCTGTTAATGTAACTTCAATATCAAGTTCACAAACAATTACATCAGCAGCGCTTGGTGGCGCAGGTGCATCGAAAAGATTAACTTCAACGGCTGTTTTAAAACTTTCGCAACCTGCTTCAGATAAAATGCTTACCTCAAAAACTGTTGCTGTACTTAAATTTTCTGTGATGAAGCTGCCATTCAAACTGCTGGCTAAAAAATCACCAGCTTCATTATACCATAAATATGTATCACCAAACTCAGCGCCACTTGCTGTTAAAGTTGCTGCAGTACCTTCACAAATATTGATATCTGCACTCAAGGGTGCATCAGGACTACCCAATACAACAACAAACTTATTCTCACTATAAACACAACCAGATACAGGCTCAGTATACGTATACTCAATTAAATGCTGACCAACTTCAGCGAGCGCAGGATCAAAGGTATTAGCAGTTATTCCGGCTCCGCTAAAGCTTCCGCCTGCTGGTAATGCAGAAGCAAGATCAACGGCTGATTCTGTAATACAATACGTTTCGTCAAGAATTAAATCAAATGCCGGTCTTGGTGTAATGTTTAATTCAATAGGATTTGATAATAACTGACAACCATTAAATGCACCGGATATTCTTACCTGGTAACTTCCAGATGCACTTGCTGTGTATGTGTTAGAACTTGCATTGGGAATGGCAGACCCGTTTCTGAACCATTGCAAAAGATAACCGGGTTCATCTGCCTGTAACTGTATGCTTTCACCACATGTAGAAGTGATACTTCCCACAGTGCTGATATCGGGTACTTCAGAAGTAAATACCTGCAGGTTAGCACCATTATCTGAACTTACTTCGACAGGATCTGAGGATCTTACACGAATACGATAACCAATGCCCTCATCAAGACTTAGCGGAAGTGAAGCAGCAACAAAGCCCTGGGCATTGGTTGTACTTTGCTGACCTAAAAATATGGGGTCAGAAAAATCTCCGTTGATGTCAGACATTTCAATGGTGATAACATTACCCGGATTTAGGACTCCTGCAAATAAGTAGGGTGCATCAAAGGTTTGACCCGGGCAAAATGTAATGGCATCAAATCCTCCAATGGCTAAACCATTATCTGGAGGTGTAGTAAAAAATCCTGTAAGTGCTGATAAAGCATAAACAGGTTGACCTGTACCATTATATTCATATATAGCTATATGATACGTAGTGCCGGGTTGCAGATTGGTTACATTAACATTGTTAGCAGTACCCCTGTATATATGTCTATGCCCATCACCCAGATTACCAGCTGTGCTAAAATTAGGTGAGCTGAATCCATGAGAGTTAAGATTTTCTGGTTGAAATGTTACTGGTTGCGCTGGCCGTAAAATAACCATGCGGCCCTGGCCGTTTCCATTTGTCCAGCTTAAGTTAGCTGAACTTGTACCAACGTTATTGAAAAATAAGGCATTGGTTGGAATTGAGGGAGGAGATGATGTTTTTACTGTTGCTGATAAAAACTGGTTCACCATATACCGTTCTCTTCCACCAGAACCATCATACTCAAATACAGCAACACCATATTCTGTATCAGACTCTAATCCTTGAATTGAATAAGAGCTACCCGTTCCACTGGCAACTACAAAATTACCATTACCTATTTCTGTGCCGCTTCCAAAATTTCCACTTGCATAAGTAATTAAGTCTTGAGGTAAAACATCAACCAGTCCTTGCTTTTTAAACACAACTAGTCTTCTAGTACCATTACCAGGCGTCATGGTAATGGTTAATCTGTCTCCATTAATGCTACTTGAATTTAAGTTGCGTGCCGGTACGGAAGGCCGCTCAGCAGTAGTAAAAGATGCGCGCCCGACTGGATCTTGTAAAAAGACTCTACCTGAAGTTCCATTATACTCAAATGAGGCCAGGTGATAGGTAGTATCAGGTTCCAGGTTTTGTAAGATAAAATTATCGCTTGAACCAATATAAACTGCAAAGCTTCCATTACCCAGATTGGTACCACTACCAAAAATCGGAGTTGTAAAAGGGTTTAAAAAATTTTCAGGCACTACATTCACTTCTTCGCCCAATCGAGCAAGT
>DAOLDI010000465.1:0-2629 GCA_035327445.1 Cyclobacteriaceae bacterium
GCCGTGAATCCCTAAGTCAATTACAGTACGCTCACCAATCTCAATAATTTCATCTTCAATGTTTTTAGATGTTTTGGTTACGATCTCTTCAATTCTAGCCGGATGTATACGGCCGTCTTGCACCAATCTGTGTAATGATAATCTTGCAATTTCTCTGCGTACCGGATCAAAGCCTGATATGATGATGGCTTCAGGGGTATCATCAACAATAATTTCTACACCTGTTGCAGCTTCCAATGCTCTGATGTTTCTCCCTTCTCTACCAATAATTTTTCCTTTGATATCATCACTTTCAATATTGAAAACAGAAACTGAGTTTTCAATGGCATGTTCGGTAGCAGTTCTTTGAATGGTTTCAACTACAATTTTTCGAGCTTCTTTGGTTGCAGATAACTTAGCTTGTTCCATTATTTCTTTGATAAAAGATGATGCCCTTGTTTGAGCTTCATCTTTTAACGATTGAACAAGCTGTTCTCTGGCTTCTTCTGCCGTAAGCTTTGATACGTTTTCAAGAATGCTGATTTTTTGCTGGTTGAATTTGTCCAGTTCTTCTTTTTTTCTTCTCACAACTTCAACCTGGTCTTGCAGATTTTTTTTCTGCTCGTCAAGTTCAGATTCTTTACGTTTTACCTGTTCTATTTCACGCGAGAGTGAAGATTCTCTTTGCCTGATTTTTTGTTCATTGGCAATAATCTGATTCTTTTTTCTGGAGGCTTCTTCTTCAAACTCTGCTTTCATTTTAAGCAGCTTTTCTTTTGCCTCCAGAATTTTGTCTTTCTTAATATTTTCTGCCGCGAGTTCAGCCTCTTTGATCAGGCGGTTGGCGTATTCGTCTATTTCCTGCTGCTTTTTTCTGTATTTTCTTTTATACCTGAGGTTGCCAATAAGAACGCCAAGCCCAATTGATACAAACGCTGCAATGGCACTAATTAATATGATTTGCTCCATGACCTTAAAAATTTATGTGAAGGCCCTGAAGTATGGATAAAAAATTAAAACGGAGAGGAAAAGATTAGATTGACTGGCTTACCAATTGATTAAGGTATCCGATTTTTTCTGCTATCGACTTTTCAGTTTCAGATTGTTCATTGCTGTATGCGAGTATATCTACAACACAGTCAAATGCTACCATGGCTAAAAGGTCTTGTTTATCACCGATTCCGTACTGCTCTTTATAATTTCTGATTCTTTCGTTAATCAATTTACCGGCCCTGCGTATCTTTTCTTCATCTTCCCGCTTCACCTTCATGGGATATTCACGATCGGCAATTTTAAGTCTTATTGAAAGTTCTTCCATTAATGGGTTGTTCAGCTTATCTGCTCAAATGAGCAATACATTTATCGATTTCTTTAATGTATTCGTCAATCTTACTTTTCAACTCGGGGTTGTGTCCACCTTCCGGGTCTATATTATCTACAAGTTTAGCAATTTTGAACTGATTTTTAAAACCGTTAATCTGCTCTTCGCGTTGCGAAAGCTCTTGCCTTAAGGCTTGGTTTTCCAATTGCGTGTTTTTGAGGCTTTCTTTGAGGTTTTTGTGCTCGTTAATGAGCATCATGAGCTTTCTTTCCAGGCCGGATAGATTAGTTTTTAACAGTTCCTGATCCATTTAAAATGCTGGGTTTAAGGTTTTGGTTTATAAATTTATTTTCTAATCACCGCCCCTAATTCCTTCTCAAATCGTTCCATCAAGTTAAGCATTACTCCGTCTATTTCCTGATCTGTAAGGGTTTTATTTTCATTTTGTAAAATAAAACTCAAGGCATAGGCCTTCTTGTCTTCCGGAATGTTCTTGCCTTCATAAACATCAAACACGTTAATCTTTCTTATTAGCTTTTGTTCTGTTGATATGGCAATTTTTTTCAATGATTCAAATGTAACTGTCTTATCAAGTACAAGTGAAAGATCCCTTCTGACTTCTGGAAATTTGGGTAACTCTTTAAATACGATATTATGCTTTGTGAGGCTGAAAAGCAAGTCTGCATCAATATCAGCAAAGAAAATTTCTTGTTTTATATCGAAATGTTTCAGCAATTTTTCATTCACTTTTCCCAGGTAAGCTAGTTGTTGCTTGTTTGTGGATACTTTCAGGCCATATTCAATATAATCATTGCTTAGATGTTCTTCAGTTGTTTTTATTTTGGCTGTTCTGGCAATGATTTCTGCCAGATTTTGGCTGAGATCGTAAATATCAACAGTCCTCGATTTTTCTCTCCATGATTCTGCCTGTACATTACCCGTTAGTAACAATACCAGGTGGGCATTTTCCTCATAAGCATCACCGGATTTATGGTATGTTTTACCAAACTCAAACAGCTTAAGATCTTTTTGCTTACGGTTGATATTGTGTGCAGCAACTTCCAGTAAACTATAAAGCATATTCTGCCGCATGCGGTCAATTTCTTCACTAAGCTTGTTCAATAACACAACAGGCTCAGCTTTTTGGGCAATATTTATTCGATCATACAGCGCCTGGCTGGTTAATGAGTTGGTAACTACCTCATAATAGCCCTTGTTAACCAACATGTGCCTGATGATGTTTTGAAACTTGTTAATATCATGTTCCGGATGCTCGGCCAGGTAATCTGTTCCAGTAGTTTCTGGCAGGCTGATGTTATCTAAACCGTA
>DAOLDI010000466.1:0-2622 GCA_035327445.1 Cyclobacteriaceae bacterium
TCGGCTCTGGCCGAGTGACGAAATTCAATAGTATAGCAATTTGTTAATTTTTTTTAGTTGAGGCACGAGCGGACACTCGCGCCAGGTGAATGGATGATCCCCCGCTACAGCCAACAAACAACTTCCGCGCTAGATGAGTGATAACCCCCTTCAAGCGCCAGCGTCTCGCTGGTGTTTTGTTCTATTTGTAATCACGGCACAAGCGTGACCCGAAGCCGTCCCGAAGCCTCGGGAGGCAGGCGCTCGCGCCAGTTGAGCTAGATGAGGATATCTTAATACTGTTTAAAGGCCCTTTCATGCGCTTGTTTGATTTGTTTAGCCAATGACCGGGGTTTAATCACTTTCATGCTGTCTGCGTAAGAAAATAGTTCCATTACAAAGTCAAACGTGATGTATAGTTTTAGTTTTACCTGCAATTCTTTTTCATTATCAATCAGAATTTCCTGTGTTTCATGTAGTGGTAGCGACTTGATGTATTTACCCTGGTAGCGGTCAAAAGATAAAATCACTTCCTCAGGCTTATCAGTACCAGGACTTATAATTCCAAAGCTGTACCGATAACTTTCTTCAATATTAAAAGTATGAGGATATTCAAAGGGCTTATTGGTGATATCTAAGTTTGAAAGTCGGTCGAGTGCAAAAGTTTTTATTTGCTGATCACTACTATCTTTGGCTATTACATACCAGCGATGCTTAAATTCTTTCACTGCGTAGGGCTCTGCTGTTCGTATGCTTGATTCCTCTTCCCAGTATTTATAATAGGTAAATTTTATCTTTTTCTTGTTTTTAATGGCATGAAGCAGACCGTATAAGTTTTCAGTTCCTTGTGGTTTACGTTTTTCTAAATGAATAAATGGCTTTAAATCCTGAGCTAAATTGAGCGAGTTAAATATTTCAAAGGCCTCTATCATTCTCTGAAAGTTCATATTTTCCATTTCGCTTTGTGAAATGAAATAGCCTTTTTGTGATTTAGAATATTCAATATCAATTCCGAAAATATTTCTGATTTCTTTGATGTCTCTTTGAAATGTGCGTTTTGAAAATCCGATGTTTAAAGTATCGTCCTGCATTTGCAAGCTTTCTGCCTGATGTTCAAAATAAGTTTGTATTTCTTCAAAAGAGCTGAAATCTTTTGATTTCAACTTTTTAAGAATCAGTAAGTATCTGGATATGTAACCTCGTTTTGACATTCTGAATTTTGAACAGCTTGATTAAGTTTTATGCCAACTTCTTCAAGTGATTATAATGCTTAATTTAAAATAAATTACCTTAATTCTCTAATCTCTAAACTCTGAATCCAATGCAATGGCCATTTTTTGATTGTTGAAATTCTTTTTCTTCCTGGTTGTATATGGCGGTTAATGTCATTGCTGAATTAATAGTTGATCTGAACCCTAATTTTTGTGATAGTGCTTGTGCTTTATGTGCTTCCAGTTCTTTGAATTCATATTTCGCTATCATCCTGCCTTTCCGCATCAGTGCGCTATCCACCTTTGAAATATCAGTATTGAATGAACAAATGATTTGAATATTCAGGCAATCTGAAAGCAATCCATCTGAAATATTCAGTAAGGAAGAAATCGGTGAGTTACCTTCCTTTTCGCGGTCAACCACAATGTTCTCAGCGTCTTCAATAACAAAAATGGAATTTGGATTATCAATCAAAATTGAGATCAGATTTGGGCTTGTAATTTCATTTGTCATATTAGGGGGTAGGAAGATGACATTCTTTTTAACAGATGAAATCAGGTAACGAATGTATGATGTTTTCCCGGTTCCGGGTTTACCGTGCAGAAGCACCAGGCCCTTATCATTTCTCTTTCTTAGCCGCTTGATGATTATTTGATGAATATTTTTGAAACCATCATTGTAGTTATCTTCAATATTAAGACGAGGTCTTGAAACCTCCATAGGCTTTGTTTCAATGCCAAACCTTGTGTTTACCAGCAATTGAATCATTGGTTTACTGGTTTTATTACGATTTCTGAATTTTTTAATTGCTGCTATTAAGAGTTCAGTTTTTGAGATAGGAGTGGAGGAAAAAAGAAATCTTACTGTTGAGTTTGCGGTATCAAAATTTACAAGTAAATCTTCATAGATGAAATAAAAGATGTCATCAAATTCTGCTTGTTTGCTGCCATTGAAATATCTTTTGATAAAGTAATGATGCTTTATTTCAGTCCTGTATTTTTCTAACAACCACTGGCTTGCTTTTTTGCAATCAATATCTATTTCGCTGATTAAATTGGGTATAGTGTTAAAGTGTGCAAGAAAAAGGTTCAATTCATTTAAATATCCTCCTCTTTCTTCAAATACTTTGCCCAGGCAAATTTTACTAGTAGTCTTTTCAAGTTGTATCTTATTAGGTGCTAGCTGACCTGGTTCTATTGCATTTGGCTTCATGTGCTTTTGATTTATGCTTTGTCAGCCAAATCTAATAGCATGAAACGCCAAAGTATGTCGCTGTAAAAAGGCTAAATGGAAAACATGTAAAGTATTCTTACGAAAAAGCAAAAAATGCAGTAAGGAGATATTAGCATATGGTGCAAATGTGCGCAAGCTTTTTTCAGTCGCTCGGCTCTGGCCGAGTGACGAAATTCAATAGTATAGCAATTTGTTAAT
>DAOLDI010000467.1:0-2615 GCA_035327445.1 Cyclobacteriaceae bacterium
CAGGTAGTTTTGTTAAGCCTGCCAGTTTTGATGCCTGGAATCTGCGCTCACCAGAAATAAGCTGATACTTATTTGCTGCGAGCTTTCTTACTGTAATGGGTTGTATGATGCCATGTACTTTTATTGACTCTGCCAGTTCCAGTAAGGCACTCTCTTCAAAGTGTGTACGAGGCTGAAAGGGGTTTACTTCAATTTGTTCTATCGGTATTTCATTCATGGCTGGTGTTGCAGCCGCAGGAATTTCAGATGATATCTTCTCAGCGCCAGTGTTGCTTGCCGGAGTATCTTCCAACAGTGCACTTAAGCCCCGACCCAATGCATTTCTTTTCTTACTCATCTTTCAATACCATTTTTATCTAAAATTTCTTTTGCCATGTTCAGGTAGCTGATGGCCCCTTTGCTTTCAGCATCATGCACAATGGCAGGCAAACCAAAGCTGGGCGATTCGCTTAGCTTGATGTTACGCGGAATGATGGTATCAAACACCATGCTTTTGAAATGTGTTTGCACTTCTTCTACCACCTGGTTGGAAAGGCGCAAACGTACATCGTACATCGTTAATAAGATTCCCTCTATTTCAAGTTTAGGGTTTAACCTGGTCTGAATGATTTTTATTGTATTCAATAATTTACCTAATCCTTCCAGGGCAAAGTATTCACATTGCACGGGTATAATCACCGAATCAGCCGCGGTTAGCGAGTTGATGGTGATAAGACCTAATGAAGGAGAGCAGTCAATGACAATGAAATCATAATCATTTTTGATTTTATCCAGGGCATTGCGCATTTTTTCTTCTCTGTGCTCAATGTTCACCATTTCTACTTCTGCGCCTACCAGGTCGATATGAGAGGGTAGCACATCCAAAAATTTCAATTCATTTTTTACGATGCATTCTTTTGGGTGAACACCCTGTACCATGCATTCATAAATTCCCTGTTCAACATCTTTTGGATTTATTCCTATGCCAGAGGTTGAATTGGCCTGTGGATCAGCATCTACTAAAAGTGTACGGTATTCAAGCACCGCAAAGCTGGCTGCAAGGTTAATAGCTGTGGTTGTTTTTCCTACTCCGCCTTTCTGGTTGGCAATGGCGATTATTTTTCCCATTAAAAAATTCAGTTTTTATGTAAAAGACCTCAAAGGTCGCTGCTTATTCTAAGTAAAACATCAACAATTCATCAACAAAGCGCAAATAAGCTTACAATTTTAAGAATTGAGCAGATTATTATTCAAAATTTTGAATTTAGCCCAAGGGCATTGTTTCGCCAATAGCTAAAAGTTTGAGCCTAAATCCCTTATCCTCAAATGCTTGTTTTGTTTTTGCTTGGTCTATTACAATGTAAGGGAAGGTATCATAGTGTACCCCAATAACTGTTTTAGCGCCTAACCATGCTGCCGCCTGCAAGGCATCTTCTGGTCCCATGGTAAAATTATCGCCCATGCATAAAATACTGAATTCAGGTCTGAATTTCTCCGCAATCAATTTCATGTCACTAAATAGCGCGGTATCGCCTGTGTAGTAAATACTTTTGCCTTCAGCCTCAATTACAAATCCGCATGGGTTTCCACCATAACTACCGTCAGCAAATGAACTTGAATGCTGGGCATACGTCATGCTTACTTTACCGAAACTAAATTTCCAGCTGCCACCAATATTCATGGGGTGGCCGGGTAAACCCTGTTGGCCGAAATAGCTGGTGATTTCCCAATTGGCAATGAGCTTTGCACCACTTTGTTTTTGAATCTGTACAACATCTGAAATGTGATCAAAGTGTGCATGAGATAATAAAATATAATCGGGTTTGATAGCTGAAATGTCTATGTCTTTGGCCTGTTCATTACCACTGATGAAGGGATCGAATAACAATTGTTTACCCGCTGCACTCAGCATAAAACAAGCATGACCATAATATGTAATTTCCATCGCAAAGAAATTTGGTTCAATGCAAAATTAAAATATTCACACAGCCCGCATGGCTGCTGAACACTTTACCTGTCCGCTTGTGTACTCAGCTTATTTCTTTTTCTGCTGGCCCGCCTTCATGGCTTCTTCCAGGCGTAACTGGAAAGCAGATTTTTTCTTATTTACGTTGCGCTTTCTGTTTTCATCCAAAATCTTTCTGATTTTGTCTTCATCAACAAATTTTCTGATGATGGCCTGCTGCGCGAAGGTTACCAGGTTAGAAACAAAATAGTAGAAACTTAATGCCGCAGGGAAGGAGTTGAGTACAAACATAAATACTACAGGCATGATATAACCCATTGTCTTCATTGGACCTTGTACCGATGAGATCTGATTGTTCTGCCAGGTATACACAATAGTTGAGACCGTCATCAGTAAAGTAAATAAACTTACGTGCGATCCATAGAACGGAATGGTAAAGGGAAGATTGATGAAGGCATCGTAAGTTGATAAATCATCAGCCCAAAGAAATGCTTCTTGTCTTAATTCTATCGAAACCGGGAAGAAGTAGAACATGGCAAAGAGAATGGGCATCTGCAATAAGAGCGGTATGCAACCCCTGATGGGGTTTACACCTACCTGCAGGTAAAGTTTCATTTGCTCTTGCTGTATCTTGGTCATGTCATCGCCATGCTGGGCTTTGATTTCGTCA
>DAOLDI010000468.1:0-2605 GCA_035327445.1 Cyclobacteriaceae bacterium
CATATAACCCCAGCTTTCGCCCGATAAAATCATATCAAAATCAATGTGTGTATTATGCGGAGGATCTTGCACTACTGCGCTTACTTCACAGGCACGCTTTTCTGATCCCATCATCAAGATTTTTCCAATCGGATCTTCCTCACCAAAATATTTCTTTGCATTGCTTTGTGTAATCACCAATTTGTTGCTGCCTTTTAAGGCAGTTTCAGGATTGCCCGCGATTACATTGAAAGAGAAAAAGCTGAAGAAATTTGAATCAGCCACCAACATGATCCCTTCTGTAAAACTTTTGTCTTCATATTGCATGGGCATGGTTCTCCAAAGTCCAAATCTTAGCGCATCAGCAACTTCAGGTACTTCTTCTTTAAGTCCAAGCGCCATAGGAGCAGGCGAGAGAGCCACATCAAATTCGTTGCCTTGCAGTTTACCATGCATGCTTACCCGGTAAATGTTTTCACCATTTGCGTGGAAACGATCGTAGCTCATTTCATCTACCACATAAATAATGATGAGCAAGCTGGCGGCAATGCCTAAACTTAAGCCGAGGATATTGATAGCCGCGTAAGCTTTTTGCCGCGACATGATGCGAAATGCAGTTGTAATATAATTCTTAAGCATAGAAGTAATGATTGATGGGATTGCTTGCTCAATTGAAATGCCATTCAACAAAACAGCCCAATCTTATCGGATTGGGCCATTGTGTAATGTTTAATGGACGCTACTGGACAATGTGCGTGCGAAAACGAACAAGCTTACTCATTTCGCAAAGTATTAACCGGGTTACCTGATGCCGTTCTGCCAACTTGAAACAATACCGTAAACATGCTGATGAGTAATAAGAATAAGGAAGTGATGATGAACACTCCTGCGCCTATTGTTGTATGAAATGCAAATTGTGCCAGGTATTCATCAAGCAAGATATAAGCAATTGGGCTGGCCAATATAATAGAGATGATAACCAGTATACCAAAGTCTTTACCAATGAGTAATAAAAGCGACTGTGTGCTGGCACCCAAAATTTTTCTGATGCTCATTTCTTTTGCACGCTTCTCTGCGGTAAAAGCAGCAAGGCCCAGCAAACCCATGCATGAAATCAGAATAGCCAATATACTGAGCGAGGCCGCCAGGTGGCTGGTAATCATTTCGGCCTGGTATTGTTTCTGGAAAATTTCATCCAGGAAAGTGTATTCCAGGGGATAGGCCGGGTCATACTTTTTGCTGATGCTTTCTACATGCGCAATGGCTTCCTGCGCATTTCCTGCTTCAATCTTGATAAAACCAAGGTTGCCGGCACCACCTGCACTTAATAAGAAAACAATTGGATCAATTTGTGTGTGTATAGAGCGGCTGTGAAAATCATCAGCTATGCCAACAACAACACCTGGTATGTTCCATAGCGAGATATGCTGACCAATGGGATCTTGCAGGCGCATGCGTTTAGCAGTTTCTTTGGTGATGATGTATTGACGAAGGGTATCTGTATCAAGTTTATAATCTTCAGAAAAAGTCCTTCCTTCAACAATTGGTAATCCAAAGGTTTCAAAAAAATCATAGCCTACCACAACTGCTCTGAACTGAATATTTTCATCTTCTTCCTTGCCCGGCCAAACCAGTGATGTGGTTGCATTTTCAACCTGCATAGGGTTGTTGTTTGCCCTTGTTATCATCTTGATGGCTGTGTGCTGCGAAACTTCTTCTTTAAAGGATGCAAAGTTTTGCATGGTTTTGCTGCGCAATCTTACCTGAATCATTTCGGTCCTGTCGAAACCAAGATTTTTATTTTGAATGTATTGAATTTGCTTGTACACTACAACCGTTCCGATAATCAGGATTACAGAAAGTGTAAATTGAAATACCACAAGTACTTTGCGTAAGGTACTTCCACCAATTGTTTGAATTAACTTACCTTTCATAATGCTTGCAGGTTTGAAAGACGACAATACAAATGCCGGATAAATACCAGCAAGTAAACCCGCTAAGAGTGTGATGCCGATAAGGCTCAACCAGATTGCTGGTTGGGAGTAATTAATAATAATTTGCTTGGAAACTAAAATATTGAAGAAAGGCAGCAGGGTTTGCACCATTACAATGGCAATGATGCAACCTATGATGGCCATTAGTAAAGATTCTCCAAGAAACTGAAAAATAAGATTGCCGTTATGTGCGCCATTCACTTTTCTTACGCCCACTTCTTTGCCACGTGTAGCTGCGCGAGCTGTAGCCAGGTTGGTAAAGTTCATGCAGGCAATTAGCAAAACAACCAGGCTGGCAAAAGAAAATATTTTGATGTAATCAATTCTGCCACCAACTGCTTCTCCTTGCTTAAAATTAGATTTCAGGTAAACATCATTAAAGGGGTGTAGAAAAAAGGGAGCTCTTATTTCAACATCTTCACCCACAACCTTTCTTATACCAGCATAAATATTTTCTTCAGCACTTGCCACAACCTGATTGTTGATGAGCTTAACATATACATGATAATCTGAATTACCCCAATTGGGTTCTATTTCATAATCTTTCAGAAATTTTTGAAAAGGCATAACAAAATCAAACTGAATAGAGGATTGCCGCGGAACATCAGCCACAACTGAGCTGATCATGGCCT
>DAOLDI010000469.1:0-2601 GCA_035327445.1 Cyclobacteriaceae bacterium
CTGGTGATTGTGTTGTATCCGCACCTGGATAAGTTGTTATGGCCTGTAATAATTTATGCGACTGTTATTGTTTGGATGACCCTCAATGCTTTATTCAGATACGGCAGAACCAATGCACTTAGTTTCTGGCTGGTATTTTTCGGGGCATTGTTTTTCATGCTTTCCGACAGTATGCTGGCCATCAATAAATTCATGTTGCCTTTTGATTATGCCGGATTCTTTGTGATGTTTACTTATATCACGGCTCAGTACCTGATTGTGGAAGGACTCTTACAACACAGGATTGATTCAAAATAAAAGCGATTCAGAATTTGTATCGTCTGAATCGCTTTAAGTTTCTTGCGCTTTCTGCTCAGCTTAATTTTTTCACTTTGCCACTTCCGGATATGCTGGTGTTCACATGCTTCGGTTCACCTTTGTAATAAATATTACCGCTTCCGCTCACCCTTGCATTTAAATCATCTTTCACATTAACCGTACAATTACCAGAGCCTGAAATTTTGATGGATACAGTTTCTGTAATCAGTTCTTCGGCATCAATTTTTCCGCTTCCGCTTATACTTGGATACAAGACTTTGGCACTGCCTTTCATGCGTATATTACCTGAGCCCGAAATATCAGCATTAATCACATTAGCATCAGCTGCGGCTTCGATGGTTCCTGAGCCACTTATTTTTAAATTGAGCTCATCACTTTTGAATTTATTTTCAGTACGGATGTTACCCGAGCTGCTGATGTTAAGCATTGTAATTTCTGGCATTGTAATGTACACGTCCAGCTTGTCAGGGTTTCTCCAGTTCCATGTTCTGCTGTTGCGTTTAAACTCAATCATCAACACATCTTTTTGCACATAAACGTCCAGCATCTCCATGAGCTCATTACTCGTTTCAATTTCTACGCTGCTTTCTTTGCCATGCTTGATGTAAACATTTCCGGATGTGCGCAGCGATACGCCTGTAAATTTATCCGTCTTAATTTTAACACCTTTTTGCGCCTGTGCACTTGTAAAACTTAAAATACCGGCAATCAGCAGCAGAATAACAGAAGCTTTTTTCATGATTTAATATGTTTGATTTATACTTAGTGTTTTATAGACAAGGCTGGTATCAAAAGGTTGCATGCGGCCCTGATACTTTTTGTAGACGCATTATTTAAGTAAAGAGTTGCTTGAGCAGAACACAATCTTTCAAAACTTTAAGTACAGCCGCTGAGGCTCTTATTCGCGAGAAAGGCAGCAAATTTTACGCATTTGCCTGGCCTGTACGCAATGAGCAGGAGATAAAAGAAAAGCTGGAGGCTATGCGCAAGAAGTATTTTGACGCAAGCCATCATTGTTATGCTTATGTGCTTGGTGCTGATAAGAAAATTTACCGCGCCAATGATGATGGAGAACCCAACCATTCAGCAGGTGATCCTATTTTAGGGCAAATAAGGTCATTAGACCTGAGTAATGTACTGGTTTTGGTACTGCGATATTTTGGAGGAAGGAAATTGGGCGTTGGCGGACTCATTCAGGCTTACCGTGCAGCCGCAGCCGCTGCTTTGGCCAATGGCAGCATAGTGGAAGAAGAAGTGAAAGCTTATTATGAGCTAAACTTTGCCTATGCGCATACACCTGATGTGATGCGCCTGATTAAAATGCAGGAGGCAGATATCCTGTCGCAGCAATTTGAAGCAGCATGCTCCATGAAAATTGCGGTGAAGATTAAACACATTGATGTATTATTACAGAAAATTGATTTACTCAATAAAACAGGAACTGAGATTTACATCAGCGAAATAACATGATCATGAATTTACTAGATCCGTCAGCCCATCAATTATTCATCACCATAGCACTAGTTATTGCAGCGCTTTACGGTTTTGCTTTGCGTTATGCGCTCTTTAATAAATTCAGTTTGCCGGGTAAATTAATCTGCCTGATGGCCGTGTTTTTAGTGCCTGTCTTAGGGGCGCTCGTGATCACCATTTATTTCTGGAAACATCCGGAAGAATTGTAGATACTTAATTTACAGGTACAATTTTAAGCAGCATGCCGGGCGATTCGGTAGCTACATAAATGTAACCATCCGGACTTTCTACTACTGCCCGCACACGCCCAACTTTATCTAAAAGTTTTTCCTGGCTGGCATAAGTTTTACCTGAAAGTTCAACACGCGCTACATGCGTAAAGGCTAAAGCACCCACCAGTATGTTTCCTTTCCAGTTGGGATATCGGTTAGAAGTTACCAGGGCCATACCGCATGGTGCAATAGAAGGCGTCCATTGGTAAACGGGTTGTTCCATGCCTTCTTTTTCGGTGATATTGGTAATGGTGCTGCCATCGTAGTTAATGCCATAGCTGATTACCGGCCAGCCATAATTTTTTCCTTTCTCGATCAGGTTGAGTTCATCTCCACCACGTGGGCCATGCTCATGCGACCACAGCCTTTTGTTTTGCTTATCGTAAATCAAACCTTGTGGATTGCGATGCCCATAAGACCAGATTTCTTTTTTGGCACCTGCGGTATTTACAAAAGGATTATCAGCTGGAATTTTACCGTCATCGTGCAAGCGCATGATTTTACCTAAGTGATTATCGAGCTTTTGCGAATTCTGCAT
>DAOLDI010000470.1:0-2600 GCA_035327445.1 Cyclobacteriaceae bacterium
GGAATAGAATGGTTTTCCATTTAGCTTGTGAACAATAGTTTGCACAACAAACATACTGTCAGGTTCCCCTTCCATGAAAAAATCCACATCATAAACATCTCCACTTATATCAGCTAGATCTACACAAGCAAAATATTTCTTCGGACCCAGGTTGGATAAATACTCTGTATGCACTCTTACAAGTTTCAGACTTAAATCATGTGTATCTGTATTAATGTAGAAATATCCTCCTGACTCATGCGTGACTTCATCAATATACCTTTTAATCCCCTCTTCAATTTTTGCAATGGCTATGCCTGATTTTATCTTAGGTTCAGCAATTTCGGATACACCTAAAGTATTTTCTTTTGTTGAACAGGATATCCAAATACTTAGGATTAGAGAAATTAATATTACCGGTAAAATTCTTTGCATAAAAAAGAAAATTTGATTTAGCGTATTAACTAAATCAAACTCAATATTAAACTTAAATACTTAGATTTAATGCTTGCATACAGAAATATGCAGGCATTAAATCTAGTTCATTTGCTGATTTTACTAAGTGGTTAGTCCGCCATCAATTACATAAGTAGCTCCAGTTATAAAATTGCTCTTATCAGATGCCAGGAAGAGCGCCAGCTCTGCAATGTCTTCATTAGTTGCATAACGGCCAAGGGGTATCATCTTGGTAAAATTCTCTTTTGCAGCAGCTGAAGCACCTGGTGCAAAACCTTCTTCCAAACTGCGCATCATGCGGTTATCAACCGGAGAGGGGTGAATGCTATTAACCCTGATTTTAAATGGCGCGCCTTCTAAAGCTCCACTGCGCATTAAACCAATGGTTGCATGTTTGCTTGTAGTGTAAGCACTCACTTGTGGAGTACCCTGTAATCCTGCAACACTTGAAGTAATGATAATGCTACCACCCTTTGCCTGCATATGCGGAAAAGCGTATTTCATACCCAACCATACACCTTTCACATTCACTGCCATTACCTGGTCATATATTTCCTCCGGATATTCAGGTATTGATTTTACCACACCCTCTACCCCTGCATTAAGAAATAGTATATCTATGCCACCAAAAATTTTAATTGCCTCATGCATATATGCCTCAACATCTTTCGCCTTTCCAACATCAGCAGCTTTTACGCGTACTTTTTCAGAAGCTAAATCAAGGGCTGCATCTTCAAGTTTGTGTTTGCCTAAATCAACAAGTAACAAACCTCTTACGCCCGATTCTAAAAATAAGTGGGCAGTGGCTAATCCAATTCCACCTGCACCCCCGGTAATTACCGCAACTTTATCTTTCAGTATCATAAGCCTTTAGTTTTGATGAAATCAAAATTGTTTAATGACAAATTATTATACCAGAACTGAAGTCATGATAAAATCTGATTTAAATCACTTTTACAGAATTACCGCATTAATGATCTTTTAAGGACTACAAATCAGCTCCGCCCATCAAAAAAGAACTCTTATTTTTGAATCGCTGCTTAATTATTCACCGTCTTGTAGTAATTTACAACACACAAAATTTAATAACTTGAAACATATGAAGACCCTTACAAAAGAAATGCAGCATAACTTGACTCCGGAAAAGTGCGTGCAGCTCTTAAAGGATGGTAACAAACGCTTTCTAAACAACTTAAAATTTAACCGTAACCTGCTACAGCAAGTGAATGAAACATCAGACGGGCAGCATCCTTTTGCCTTCATCCTGAGTTGTATCGATTCACGCACCTCAGCAGAATTAATTTTCGACCAGGGACTAGGCGATGTCTTTAGTTGTCGTATTGCCGGTAATATTTTAAATGAAGATATACTGGGCAGTATGGAGTTTGCCTGTAAAGTGGCCGGTTCAAAAGTAGTTGTAGTATTAGGCCATTCTAAATGCGGTGCTGTAAAGGGGGCTTGTGATGCTGTAAAACTTGGTAATCTTACAACCCTGCTAAGCAAATTGCAACCAGCGGTTGATAAAGAAGATACCGAGAAGACAAATCGTACAGCCTCAAATCCGGAATTTGTTGAAAAAGTAGCTCGGCTAAATGTACACATGATTATGCATGAGATTCCAAGGCGAAGCAATATTATCGCAGAGATGCTTGATAAAGGCGAAATTGCCATAATTGGCGGCATGTATGATGTTGAAACCGGTGTTGTAGATTTCTATGAAGAAAAGATCATGACAGGAGAAAACTTTAACCTGTCTGATATGGAAAAATAATTATCAATATTATTTGACATAAACGAGCTTGCCTGCAAGAGCAAGCTCGTTTATTTATCATCAAGACCCGATTGTTGCTAATACAATCTAATTAGGCATAAAATAAAAACGTCCTTCTATTTCGTAGAAGGACGTTTTAAAATACTAGTATCAATTTAAAAATTAATACCTGTAATACTCAGGTTTAAATGGACCACTTACGGTAACACCAATGTAGGCAGCCTGATCTGCCGAAAGCTCTTCCAGTTCAACACCAATTTTCTTCAGGTGTAAGCGGGCAACTTTCTCATCCAGATGTTTGGGCAGCATGTAAACTTTGTTTTCATATTTACCGCTGTTGTTCCACAATTCAATTTGTGCCAGAGTTTGGTTGGTAAATGAATTAGACATTACA
>DAOLDI010000471.1:0-2581 GCA_035327445.1 Cyclobacteriaceae bacterium
TGGCCGCATAGGCTTCAGCTTTGCTTTTTAAATCAAAAACCGAATTAAAATCTGCTACCAGGTACTCATGCTGCTGGGCGCTGGTGCTGTGCAGTTCTTTGAGTACTTGCTGCAGCTTGGCTTCATCTCTGGCTATGAGTGTTACATTAGCTCCCAACAAGGCCAGTTCAAGTGCTGCCGCCTTACCAATGCCTTGTGTGCTGCCGCAAACAACAGCTCGTTTATCGCTTAAATCAAGATTCATAAACCCAGGTAGTTCAAAAATTTTCAGGCTGTCTAAAAAACATTTGCCGATTAATTATTTCAGGCTTTAAGTTTATTAGTTTTAAGATGAAAACCAACTATTAATCTCATGAGTATTCGCAGACCGTTTAACCTGAAGCAATGGATAGAAGAAAACCGCAACATTTTAAAACCACCGGTTGGCAATAAAAACTTATATGCTGATGCGGGCGATTATATCGTAATGATTGTAGGTGGTCCTAATGCCCGCAAAGATTATCACTTCAATGAAACAGAAGAATTGTTTTATCAGCTTGAAGGCAATATTAACGTGCGTATTCAGGAAGATGGTAAACCTGTAGACATAGCCATTAAAGAAGGTGAAATGTTTCTGCTGCCGGCAGGTGTGCCTCACCGACCTGAAAGACCGGCCAATACTGTAGGGCTCGTAATTGAATGCAAAAGGCCTGAACAAAATATTCTGGATGGTTTGCAGTGGTATTGCGATAAATGCAATAACAAACTGCATGAGTACAGATTTCATTTGGAGAATATCGAAAAAGATTTTCTGCCACGTTTTCGTGAGTTTTATGGCTCTGAGCAATACCGCACATGCACAAAGTGCGGCCACGTAATGGAAACTGATCCTCGCTTTGTATGATATGCAAGGCTTAAGCTATTTGAACTCACAGCTCGGCTTAATTGAAATAAGCGGAGATGAAAATTTTATACACCGTGTACAATTTGTTGAAGAGCCACAAACAGTATCTTCGGCAACAGCTGCAACAAAATTTTGTGCGCAAGAGCTCAATGCCTATTTCAATGCCGAACTCAGGCAGTTTGAATCTAAACTTCAAGCAGAGGGGACTGACTTTCAGCAAAAAGTATGGGGGGAGCTTTTAAAAATTCCCTTCGGTGAAAGTATCAGCTATACCGAACTGGCCATCAGAACGGGCGATGTAAAAAATGTACGCGCAGTTGGCTTAGCTAACGGAAGAAATCCTATCGCTATTCTGATTCCCTGCCATAGGGTAATTGGCAAGCATGGCGAATTAACCGGTTATGCTGGCGGACTCAACAGAAAAAAATTATTACTGCAACACGAAGGTATATTGGCAGAACAACTTGAAATATTTTAATCTCAAACATGATGTTTGAAAACACAAAATCATTTGCGCAGCATCTGGATCAGCAGGATCCACTCAGAAAATTCAGATCATATTTTCATATTCCTGAGAAAAATAATCAGGAAGTAATTTATTTCTGCGGCAACTCACTAGGCTTGCAGCCCAAGTCAACCCGCCAATACGTTGAAGAAGAACTTGCAGATTGGGAAAATCTTGGAGTTGAAGGTCATGTGGCGGGTAAAAGACCCTGGAAGTATTATCATAAATTCAGTAAAAAGGCACTAGCACAATTAACAGGTGCAAAAGAATCTGAAGTGGTAAGTATGAATAACCTTACCAGTAATTTACACCTGCTGATGGTTTCATTTTACAGACCAAATGGTAAGCGAAACAAAATCATTGCTGAAGCCGGGGCCTTTCCTTCAGATCAATATGCCCTTGAGAGTCAACTGAAATTTCATGGCTTTAATCCCGATGAAACATTAATTGAATTAAAACCCCGTGCCGGTGAATTTTCACTGCGCACAGCAGATATCCTCAATACCATTCAACAGCATCAGGATGAAATTGCTTTGGTATTAATAGGAGGTGTACAATATTACAGCGGACAATTATTTGATATCAAAGCCATAACAGCTGCTGCACACAAAGCCGGTGCCTTTGCAGGTTTTGACCTGGCACATGCCATTGGTAATGTACCTTTAAACTTACATGAAGATGAAGTTGATTTTGCAGTATGGTGCAGTTACAAATACCTGAATGCAGGCCCGGGCGCTAATGCGGGTGCTTTTGTGCATGAGCGGCATGCAACTGAAGACATACCACGCTTTGCAGGCTGGTGGGGTCATCATGAAGCAGAGCGTTTTCAAATGCGCAAAGGCTTTAAGCCGATGCCGGGTGTTGATGGCTGGCAATTAGCCAATGTAAATGTTTTGTCGGGTGCAGCACTGCTTGCATCGCTTGCCATATTTGAAGAAGCCGGGATTGAAAACCTGAGAAAGAAAAGTCTTCAGTTAACAGGCTACCTGGAATTTTTGCTGAATGATATTAAATCGAAAGCAGATTATTTTAAAATCATTACACCTTCAAATCCCAATGAAAGAGGTTGTCAGCTTTCCATTCTCATGAAACAAAAAGGCAAAGAAGTGTACAACTACATTTCTGAAGCCGGTATAGTGGACGACTGGCGCGAACCTGATGTGATACGTGTTGCACCGGTGCCTTTGTACAAT
>DAOLDI010000472.1:0-2580 GCA_035327445.1 Cyclobacteriaceae bacterium
TTGGTGTTTGCCACACGCTTTCCTAAACAATATAAACTGGAAGAGGAAGCGCAATACATACAGTTTGGTGCATCGCCACGCGCAAGTATCAACCTTAATCTTGCGGCCAAAGCCATTGCCTATATGGATGGAAGAGAATTTGTTTTGCCCGAAGACATCAAGGAAGTTGCGCTTGATGTAATGAACCATCGCATCTTGCTCAACTATGAAGCAGAGGCTGATAATATCAAGACCAAAGATATCATCAAGACTTTGCTCAACAAGGTGCCGATTAATCGGTAAAATTAATCTTTCAGTAATTTAAACTATTTATTACAAGGATAGTGCAGTTTATGTTTGCATAAAGGTGATGAGTCATGCAAAAACTTGGTTACATAATTTTGCTGCTACAATTTTCTTTTGTGCTCGTTGCGCAAGAAGCTGATACAGTAAAACAAGAAAGAGCCATTGAGGCGCTGAAGTATAAACAGCAACCCGGACTGGCCCTGGCCGCATCCAAGATTTTTTTTTCTGATAAGCGATACTCCATCAGTGGATTTGGCGAAGTAAACCTGGTGAATTACCGCGGACCCAAAAACACGCAAGCCGGTGATATAGAATTGTATTATACCAATCTCTATCGCTATGCTAATTTTTTTGGCTATCGTTTTACTGATAAAGTAATCTGGAATTCTGAAGTTCAGATTGAGTATTTGCATGATGGCACGCGCGAAGGAAGAACAGAGTTTATTATCGAAGCTTTTATGGATTTTATTTTGCATGATGCCTTTAAGATGCGGGCGGGTTTCTTTCCTTTAACGATTGGTTATGTGAACAATAATGACGAGCCGGTGATGTTTTATTCTGTGAACAGGTCTGAAGTTGAGCGCATCATCATTCCCAGTTCATGGATAGAACTTGGCGTGATGTTTTATGGTAATATTTCGCAAAACTTATCTTATGCTTTGGCTTTATCGCAAGGTTTAAATTCAGAAAGTTACCTCAGCGGCACATGGATAAGACAAGGGAGAGAAATACGATTGGATGTTCCGCAATCACTCACCTTTAATCCGCAGTTAAATTTCACCGGCATTGAAAATGTTACACTGAGTACATCTGCTTACATCGGAAATTCCGGACAAGGTAATATAGTAAATAGCGAAACTTTGAAAGCCAACATACAATTGTATACAGGATATGCCCAATATGAAAAAGATAATCTTCGGTTTACGGTAGTGGGTGCCACAGGTACTTTATCAGAAACAGACAGAATATATCAGCTTACATTGCAAGAAACAGGTAACGGTCAGGTTTTGGGCTCATCTGTGTATGGCTACCTTGCAGAATTGGGTTACGATTTTCTACCCATGCTGAGAAGAGGTAAAAATATTGGAGAGAAGAAAAACTGGTTTTACCACAGCTCGCACATGAAGCTTCCCCTCTTTCTTCGTTACGAAAGATTGAATACACACAGCAGCATTGATAATGCTTTGGTAAATTTTTCGCGTGTGCAAAATGACCTTACTATATGGACACTGGGCGCAAATTTTAATCCACGTGAGAATATTGTGTTTAAACTCAATTATCAATTCAGGGACAATAAATTCAGTAATGTTTTTGTGCCAAGAGAGAGTGACTTTATTGAATTTGGTTTCGGATTTATTTTTTAAAAGCCACAAAGCTGCTAACATTGGGTTATGAAGTCAATTCTGTTTGTCTTTCTGGGTGGAGGATTGGGCAGCGTTCTTCGCTTTCTTATCAGCAAATGGGCCAGCAATAACTACGCAGGAAATTTTCCCATGGGCACATTCTCAGCTAACCTTATTGCCTGTTTTCTTTTAGGTCTTATTGTTTCGGCATTAGGTTCACGTTTCGGACTGGAAGAAAACTACAGGCATTTGTGGATTATCGGATTTTGCGGAGGCTTTTCAACTTTTTCAACATTTAGTTCTGAGACACTGAGTTTGTTTCAGTCTAATCAGCAACTGTTAGCTGTAGCTTATGTACTTGTCAGTGTAGCGGCCTGCGTTTCACTTTTGTTGATAGGCTTATGGCTGGGGCAAAAGATTTAACACAATTTACCAAATAGCATAGAATATAAACCCTGGACTATATGGGGTTATTTTTTGATAAGAGAAAAGGCATAAAGAATTTCCCTTCCAATTTCATCCACACGCTCACGGTATTTTAATTCTTCTTCGGCTGTGTTATCAAAATCTTTGGGATCATTATAGGTGAGGGCAATTCTTTTTTCTGCTCCGGGAATAAAGGGACAGTTTTCATCTGCATCAGAGCAAGTCATTACAGCGGCAAAGTTTTCTTTTGGATTAGCCGGATCATCATAAAGTTTAGAGAAGACCTGAAATGCTTCAACATCATCGGCAAAGCTCACATTATAAATTGCATTTTCATTTGTGTTTTCAGCTTCCAGTTCAAAACCTGCTTCGCGCATAGCTTTTACAGCTCTTAAATTAAATGAGGTTGCACCTGTTCCACCTGAAAATGTGTGTACATTTTTAACATCATAATAATAGGCAGCGGCTTGTGCCCAAATTTGCGAAATGTGACTTCTGCGGGAGTTGTGGGTGCAAATGAAATTGA
>DAOLDI010000473.1:0-2577 GCA_035327445.1 Cyclobacteriaceae bacterium
AGACCGTGCAGGAAATTGATATCCTTTTCTTTGAGTCCGGTGTGTTTTAGGTAATTAATCCAAACATGCCCCAGTACAACCAGGAAAATTAAAATAAATACAGCCTGTGCCATCAGAATAACTCCATATCACCCAAAGCGGGTTGCCAATTTGTAAAACTAAGCTTTTCGGGGTAACCTGTCATATTTAAATTTCGGGTACTCAAGCTAGGGCCAGCCTTAAATTTCCAAAAGCCGGACTTCCGCAAGGGGTAAGCAGCAGATGCTGAAATCAAACCCATGCTATCGCCCATGGCTGCATAGAGCGCATCCAAAGCCTTCTGGGTATCGCCTAATAATTCTGTGATACGCCACTCTTTGAAATACTTGTGTTTCTTGATGCGATAGATTAGGATGAAATCATCCTCCAGCAATAGTTCATACGTATACTGCGGATTATCGCGATAACGCCAACATAAATAATTATGATGCAAAGGTGTGTGGATGAAGCTTGATGAAGCTGCCAGCTGTAACAGCCTGTGATCAATCAATTTTTCCCAATCGCCTTGCCTACTTTCTTTTTTGCTTAGCCCAGGAAAAATTTTCCATTTAAGCTGTAATGGTAATTTACCCTGATTGATCCAGCCCATCTTGAGATAACCCGGCAAACTTTGCTGGTTGGGGGTGTTGAAAATAAAATGGTCTCCGGCTGCCTTGCATTGTTCCACTAATTGCATCGTCAGTTTTTTGAATATGCCTTTGCCCTGGTGCTGCGGATGGGTAGCGGTATCTACTGCACGTAAAGCCGAAAATAATTGATCTCCTTGCTGCCATTGCCAGCGCATGAAGGCGCGAACGCCAATTAATTGATCATCTTCAAAAGCCAGCAGCACAGGTGATACTCCAAAGGGATTGTCTATATGCTTCCATCTCCAAAACGTTTCTGACTTTGGCATAAGTGATTCCCCTAAGCTGAGTTTTAACAAGTCAACAATGGCGGGGATGTCTGTTTCTTTAGCCGCTCTGATTTGCATGTGCGAATTTAGCAATTCTCTTACGTCATATCGAAGGAGTAGCAAAATCGCTACAGTTAAAAAAATCATCATACGACTGAGATATCCCCTGCTACCATGTAAACTTACTGAAGGATAGCTACAGCCCTGAAATAAAGCGCATAAAACTAAAATATTAATGGAGCAACAATGATGACAATCAATCCATTGTCAGTGATGCTCAATCTTCATTACCACTTACTAATCTCTTCAAATAAACCTTTCCAAGCCAGGTTTAAGCTATCAACTAAAGCTTTCTTTTTTATTCTCGAATATTTCTTAACCTGCTTTTCTCTGTCTATTGCTTCCTCAATGGCAAAAAATGATTCGAAGTAAACCAATTTGTAAATATTATACCTTGCGGTAAAACTCTTGGGATAAATTTTCTCCCGATGTTCAAGGATACGGGAATATAAGTCAGATGTAACTCCTGTATAATAAACAGTATGATAGCGGTTAGTTAAAATATAAATACATCCACCGCTCTCCATTTACCAAATTTAATTCCTGAATTCAAGTTTGCAATACAACAACAAAGTATGTTCAGGCAGGCTTTCATAATAAGGGGATATCTCAGTCGTAATTCCCTTACCGCCATTTCGTCCCGAGGTCCCGAAGCCTCGGGACGGGAAAGCGTGAAGAAATTTTTAATTATGCCCCTACGCGACCGCGACTGAGAAATCCCCTGCTACGGAAAACACATGCAAACGCTGAGCTCAACTCCTGCGAACTTGAAGGGGACTTCTCAGTCGTTTTATATGTATTGTAATTTTGATGCGAAGATTTACTCCTTCGAAGTGACGTAGAGGATCGAAGTGATGCTAATTAAACATTCGCGGTTTTGCCATACAAAACCTCCAGTTCCCCCACCATCTTTTGCAAACTGAATTTTTCCTCCACTGTTTTACGCGCAGCACTTGCTAATTGCTTTCTGATATCTGCATCTGAAGCTAAATACTTCAATTGTGCTCCAAGACCCGGCAGGTTATCAACTGCAAGCATCAATCCGTTTTCTTTATCCTCAATTAATTCTTTTATACCCCCGGCATCGGTTGTTACTATGGCGCATTGCATGCTCATGGCCTCCAGCATGGCAACCGGCAAACCTTCAAATTCAGAGCTCATCATGAAAATATCCATGGCCGCATAGTACGGCTTTGTGTTTTCCTGTAAGCCAACTAGACATATCTTCTCTTGCTGAGCCGACTGCTGTATGGCTTCCATGATATCATTTTTCATCGGACCATCACCTACAATGGTGGCATACAGATTTTGATGCTGCGCAGCAAGTTCTGCAAATACCCTTATCCATTCCGGAATTCTTTTTTGTGGACGAAATACCGCCACCAAACCCACCACTACAGCATCTTCCGGAATTTGTAAAGCCTTGCGCATGCGCCTACCCTCCTCTTCCTCTCTTGAAAAAAAATGAGTGTTCACGCCATTATGCAGTACTTCTACTTTCACTTCAGATTTGATATGGGTGTAAATAGAAAAAGCCACATCGGCAGAAACGGCCAGCACCAGGTCTTGCTTGTTAAAAGAAT
>DAOLDI010000474.1:0-2565 GCA_035327445.1 Cyclobacteriaceae bacterium
TTTGCTTGAGTAATTCTTCCAATCCCAATAATCCCAGCAAAGGCATGGCAAACAAAATAATCATCAGCGCAAAAGTGACTGAGCGGAACTTGTTGTACATCGGGAAATAGTCAAACATGAAATAGTTGAAGGCTTCAAAATTATTTCCCCAACTCAGCGCGATTGAAATTACACTTACCGGTACAAGCCAGTACATATAAACTCTTGGCGCGAATACAATCCCCAGCACAAAAAGTAAAACAACGATGGCGCCTGCATAGTAGGGTGCAGTGGCTGGCTGTGAGCCCCAGTAAGCAGAAGTAAAACGCGCGAGTTGTTGTGCAGTTTGTTCATCGCCACTGCGCATCAGGGCTTTATAACTTTCGCTGTCGCGGTCTTGTACAAAATAGTTGGAACTGCTGCCTCCAAAGAAATTCGGAATCATCAAGACCATAGGTTCTAAAATGCCATTGCTGTATTGAAAGGCATAATCTTTTTCCAATCCTGCAGCACCATCTGCACTTGCAGCTTTAATTTCTGAAGGACCGCGCATGGAGTATTTGCTGTACTCATAAGTTGACCAGAGTTGTCCGAAGTAAGTGCCGATAGCCAGTACTGCAGCGGCAATTAACAAGGCGCTTGATTTGATGAAGACAGGTAACGTTTTATTTCTAATCGCCAATACCAATTGCATGATGGCATAAGCCAGCAGGATAAAGAGGAAGTAATACGTAATCTGTACGTGACTTTCACGCAAGTGCAAGGCAAGTCCGGCTGCGGCAAGCGCAAAGCCTTGTAATTGCTTACCAGAATACACCAGGTGTACACCTGCCATCAGCAATGGGAGCAAAGCAATAGCCCCGATGCGCGCATTGTGCCCGGCCATTAAGCCGATAATCATGTAAGAAGAAAAACCGAAGGCAATGGCGCCTGCCATGGCCAGGTAAGGCCGAATGCCAAAGCAAAGTAACATGATGTAGTAGCACAGACAGGCGAGGAAAATATTTCTTACGGGATGCGGCAGCCAAAGCGATAAAATCTTTTTGATGTTGGTGATAATACCATCGCTCCACTGCACATTTACCAGATAGGCAGGCATACCGCTGAACATGGCACTGGCCCAGAGCCCTTCTTCACCCCTTTCATTCCTGAAATCACGCAGTTCTTTGGAAGAACCTTCCCATTGCAGAATATCACCCTGACTGAGTGTTTTGTTATCGAAGAAAACAGGTTTGAAAAATACAATCGTAATCACCAGAAAGACAAGAACGGCAACGATGTGTGGTATAAGCTGATTGAATTTCATGTTCATAATTTAACAATGCGCAAAATAGGTATATGCGATTTAAAAACATATGAATTTATATACCTGATCTTCGATGAAAATTAATGTCACAGCAGGGTCTCCTGCAAGGGACCCTGCGTTACTTATTAAATGCGCGGGGTCCCTTCCTGCCCACATATCCGGATTAAGGAGACCCCGCTTGGACTAAAAGTATTATTTTATTATTTCAATAATATTCTTTCAAAAGTCGAACTGCAGCAATCAGAATCAATACAGCTGTTACCTTTCTTACTGTAATTTGCGAAAATTTAATTGCCCCTGTTCTCGAACCTAGCTGTCCGCCAAAAAATACGGCAGCCATTAAAGGCAGTGTAAACGACCAATCGGTTTGAAAATTATTGGCAGTGAAAAAGCCAGCCAGTCCGCTGATAGAATTCACAAGAATAAAAAAGCTCGAAGTAGCCGCAATGCTTTTGGGTTGATCCCATTTGATCAGATTCAATACAGGGGCTAGAAAAATGCCACCACCAATACTCACCATACCTGAAAGCAAACCCAATGCTCCGCCAATTCCGGATGAAGCAAAAGCGGATGTATTTTTACTTGCATCAGTTTCACTTTGCCAGCGTTCCTGGAACCAAAGCAGGAGAGAGGCTATCAACAAGGATGTTCCGAGTACAATAAAAAATACATCTTGCTTCAATGAAAGATAACCACCTATAAATGCAGCAGGCACGCTGCTGATAACAAGCGGCAATGATTTTTTAAAATTCAATAAACCCTGTTTGTAAAAAACATAACAGCCTCCGCTTACTACGATGATATTGCAGAGTAGTGCTGTCGGTCTGATGACGGTAACACTCAAACCGATGAAGGCAAGCAAAGCCAGGTAACTGGAGCCTCCACCAAAACCAACCGAAGCATACACAAAGGCGATAAAGAAAAATGCAAAGAAGAGCAGAATGTTATGATCAGGCATGCAATTATCCTCCGATGGTTGACATCGACTCAGTTACCGGTAAGTTATTTTTTCTTTTGGCCTCGGCTTCAAAGCCGTCTTTTGCACGACTACTAAAGGCTTTCAAGAGTTCGGTTTGGATTTGTTTGTCATCTGATGTTGCTCTCAGCAAATCGCGGATGTTCAAAACACCATCATCATACAAACAGGTTTTTAATGTGCCTTGTGGCGTGATGCGAATGCGGTTGCAAGTTCTGCAAAATGTT
This sequence comes from Cyclobacteriaceae bacterium, assembly GCA_035327445.1. GTDB lineage: Bacteria > Bacteroidota > Bacteroidia > Cytophagales > Cyclobacteriaceae > DAOLDI01. Next base: position 2,489 of record DAOLDI010000474.1, read on the forward strand.
CTGCTGAAAGCCGCGATGATGCCAATCTTGCCCTGATAACCCGACACCTGGTAATGATAAGCTGTGCTGTTTGCCGG
>DAOLDI010000475.1:0-2554 GCA_035327445.1 Cyclobacteriaceae bacterium
ATTTACCACTTGCAGACTGTCTTTGCCGGCACCAGTGCGCAACATGATATGCGCAACCTCTACCTCTCCGGATGCCGGCCTGATATCATGCACTTTTAGTAAATGATAGCCAAAACGCGTTTTAACTATTTCTGATAATTCTGCTTTGGCAGTTTTATAAGCTGCGCTTTCAAAAGGGTAAACCATTTGCATGGATGTAAACCAGCCAAGGTTTCCGAAATTGTATTTGGCTGATGGGTCTTCAGAAAGTTGTGCGGCTAACACAGCAAAATCTTCACCGCTTGCAAGTCTAGCCCTGATGTTGGAAATTTTCTGGTATGCCGCAAGCGTATCTTGGGGAGTAGCCTCTGGATTAACTGAAATTAAAATATGCGAAGCATTGATCTCGGTTTTATAGCGATCATAAGCTTCTTTTACCAGATCATCCAACAAAGTAGCATCTGCCATGTAGGGTCTTTTCAATTCTTCTTTGTAACCGGCAAATTCATTAATAAATGCTGTAGCTGTATCTAAACCTAAGTCGCGTGCCGCCTGCACTTTTTGCTTAAACTTGATGAACAAATCCAGATAATTGCCGATAGCCTCTTTGGTGTAGTCCTTATTATCAGGATGATTTTTTTTGTATAACTCAATAAATTCTTCTGCACTTACTGCTGAGCTGCCTACAATAAAAAGTATCTCCGCATTCTTTTTCTGATTTTGTTTTTTTTGAGCGCTTGCTGTAAAAGCAAAAACACAAATAATGAAGCTTAATAAAACAGATCTTAACATAGTACTTGAAGAAAATCAGGATTTCATTTTTTTATACATTCTACAAATCGATTTGTCGTTTTCCTGAACGTATTCAATTTTGTCCATAATGGTTCTGATAAGTCTGATGCCTAAACCACCTTTTCGCTTTTGGTGGACAATGTCTTTTAGTTCAGGTTGGGTAAACGTATTGATATCAAAAAAATTACCCTCATCAATTAATTCAATAATGACAGTTTGATCAGGCATTATATAGCTCAATTTGAGCTCGAGTGTATTAAGTGGATTACACTGATGAGAATGAATCATTTGGTTCGCCACCATTTCATCAACAGCCAGGGTAAGTTCTTCTGCCTGCATGCCCTGCAGCCCATATGTCTGCAAAGATTGCCTGATAAAATCACGCAGACCCTTCAGTCTTGTTAATTCACATGATATGGTGTAAGCAAAACTCATGATAACATTTGCAGCGCCTCTTCTTTTGTTTTTGCGATTGATAGCAACTGATCTAAGCCCAAAATGCCAAATGTGTTTGAAACTTTATCGTTCATTCCAAATAGCACAAAGCTGATATTAGCTGATTTAAAATCTTCTATGTACGACATGAATACACCCAGTCCGGCAGAGGATATATATTCCAGAGCACTGCAATTAATGAGCAGCTTTTTATAGCCACTATTTAAGCTTGCAGCCAGGGCATTGTCAAGTTCTATTGAAGAACTTGCATCAACTTCGCCTGTTATTACAATGCTTTCTATACCGCCTTCTTGTATTCTATTTATGTGTATCATATCAATTTAAACGAGTAGTTATAGCTTAAGTTTTCAGTTAAATTTTAATACCATAGTGGTATAATCATCATCTATTTCATCCTTTCCTGAGAAATTATACAGGCTCTGTATAATGCGCTCCTGAATCTCTTTTGAGCTTGCCCCGGTAGCTTTATTTACTGCGCTAAACAATCCATCCATTCCAAATTCCTGTCCTTTCGGATTCTTAGCTTCGGTTATGCCATCGGTATATAAAACCATGATATCACCGGTTTTATAGCTATACTCACTTGAGTAAATGAACTTCTTGTAGTCGGGGCCTTTAACTACACCAAGACCCATGCCTTTTTCTTTAGAAAAGTGCATGGTGCCTTCTGTGGCATTATAAAATAAAATGGGGCAATGCCCTGCCCTTGCAAATTTTACTGTTCTGGTTTGGGTATTGATGATGAAGAAAACTGCCGTTATGAACGAGCCTCTTTCAAGACAATGCGCCAATGCATTATTTGCCCTGAACATAAATTCATCGGGCTCAATATCCTGCTGGGCAAGGCTGTGAAAAATTCCCTTCATCTGAGACATGTGAAAAGCCGCAGAAGTTCCTTTGCCTGAAACATCTGCTACAATCAGTGCAATCTTATTTTCATTTATGCGAAGTGTATCATAATAATCACCCCCCACTTCATCGGCTGATTCTGAAAACGCTGCAATATCAAATGCCTGATCTAACTCAAGCGTATCGGGCAGTAATTGCTTTTGCACTTTCTTGGCAATATTCAGTTCTTCTTTGTAGCGCTCATTCTGCAGGGCTTCTTCCATTAGCCTGAAATTCTCGATAGAGATACCGGCCTGGTTGGCAAAAGTTGCCACAATCTTGGTCATCTCTTTATTAAAGCCATCGGGTAGTTCTTTCAGCAAAACCAGCATACCAATGGTTTCTCCCTTCACAATGATTGGATAACTCAATACCGATTTATAGCGTGTATTGGTAAGTGCTCTGGCTAGTTGTTTTGTTTTATCTGCACCCCGATCAA
>DAOLDI010000476.1:0-2552 GCA_035327445.1 Cyclobacteriaceae bacterium
AATGAACATACGCGCTTCATACAATCAGTTGGCTTCTATCGCACCCCTCATCAATATTACAGATTGTAATGCTCCGCAGTTAAGGAGAAAATATCCCATTCAGGTCTTGCTTCTATTGGAAGGTGAGTTACTTTCACCTGCTATTAATTTTGATATCAATGCCAGAGATTTGCCAGATGCTGTTTCATTAGAAGGCTGCGATCAGCAAACGCTCAGACCAGAATTTGAATTCCAGGCATTTAAAAGCAGACTTGATGACCAGGAATTAAAGCGTCAGGTTTTCAGCTTAATTATCTTGAGAAGATTCTCTCAGCCAGATGCTTTCTTCAGCGCCAGTGGTGGTATTGCGGGCAGTGTAAGTGAGCTGCTTTCAAATCAACTAAGTTACTGGATGACCCAGGTTGATGAGAACCTGGAAATTGATATTGATTTGGGCACTATGGATGCAGAAGCCTATAACACATTCCAGTTACGCCTCTCCTACCGTTTTATGGATGGCAGGCTCAGGGTATCAAGAGATGGCAGTCTTGCTGCCCAAGATAACCGCGCAAGCACTGCAAGTTTACTCGGTGATCTTACCGTAGAATACATGCTCTCGCCCGATGGCAAATTCAGGATTAAAATGTACAATCGTACTAACTATAATAGTCTCAACCTGCAACAACAAAGCACTACAACTGCAGGTGCCAGCTTGCTTTATACCCAAAGCTTTAATGAGATACGCGAATTGTTGCAATCAGCACGTAAGCGAAACCGCAGAGAAGATGAAATAATTTTGGATGATCCGGATGCTGATGCATCTGGTAAGAAAATACAAAAGAATGCAGGTCAAAACTAAATTCACTCTGCTAACACTTTTGATTTTTGCCTTCAGTTATGGCTGCTGCCAAAACTCAACAGATACAACTACGCTCAATAAAAAAAGACTACTTACTTTAAGCATAGCAACAGGTGCAACTTATAGCGGCTCAATGATTGCCCTGCATCAATTATGGTATAAAGATTTTGACAGGCAGCCATTTCAGTTTTTCAATGATAACCGGGAATGGAAACAGATGGATAAATGGGGGCATTTCTATTCGGCCTTTCAATTAAGTCATATCAGTTCCAGGTCACTGCAATGGACGGGCCTGGGGGCATCAAAATCAGATTTGATAGGGGCCATCGCAGGTTTTGCATTTCTATTGCCCATAGAAATTTTTGATGGCTACTCTGCAGCTTATGGCGCATCAGCCGGTGACCTTGCTGCCAATGCACTTGGCTCTGTTTTCTACATCTCTCAAAAGCAACTATGGGATGAAATCAGGATACATCCAAAATTTTCATTCGGCAGAACGGATTATGCAGCGCTTAGGCCTAGCTTGCTGGGAGATTCATATCTCACTGAACTTTTTAAAGACTATAACGGTCAAACCTTCTGGCTCTCTGTTGATATGGATAAATTCATGCGTTTTCCTTCATGGCTCAATATAGCATTTGGCTATGGGGCTGATGGTATGGTTTACGCCAACGATCAGCAGAATACTGCTAATGGCTATACCGCCTATCGGCAATTTTTTATTGCCCTGGACCCCGATTTGTCGGGTATTAAAACAAGATCAAAAGCTTTGAACACTGTTTTGTTCGTATTAAACATGATAAAAATACCGGCCCCTACTATCGAGTTTAATCAAAATTCAAATAAGCTTCACTTATTTTATTTTTAATAAAGCATAAATGCTATGCTTTTTGTAATTTGAGTTCAAATCTTATAAACCATGAACCTGAACGAAGTAATGCATCGCTACGCTAACGAAATCGGAGGAACGTATTCCGATTACGACAGCACTAAATCCATAATAATTGTCCCCTTGAAAGATGACCGCTTTCAAACGGTTTTAGGCCATGTTAAATTCTTATCACATCACAATAAGAAAATCATTGAATTGAGATCAAAGGTTTGTGAGTTTGATAACAGCATAGATATGAAAGAGTTGCTCGAAATGAATACAGAGCTTGTGCATGCAAAATTTGCCATTAGTGATGGCACCTTACAAGTGGAAGCTTCTGTAAACATTGAAAATATCAGCGAGCAACAAATCAAAGAAATCATTCAGGAGGTGGCTATAACTGCTGATGAGTACGAATTCAAGCTTACCGGACAAGATGTGAACTAAAATTAGTCATCATCAAACATGAAAGGGGTGAATTAGCCAAACTAATTGCGCCCCTTTTTTTGTTTAGCTTTGTAACGAGCATAAGCCGCCTTATCGCCTCAATGTAAATTGGGGAGGAAAGTCCGGGCAACACAGGGCATCATACCCCGGGAAACCGGGGGCATGCAATCTTAAAGTTTGTATGACAGAAAGTGCCACAGAAACCAGGTAGCCTATACGTTTATCGTGTGGGTGATAGTGAAAAGGTGGGGTAAGAGCCCACCGTGCTGCTGGTAACAGCAGCAGCAAGGCAAACCTTTTGAGTTGAAAGACCAAATAGGTGGTACTTCCGCAAGGATATGGCGGCCCGTCATGCTGAGCAATCAGGGTATCATGGGTAGGTTGAAACAGACAAAT
>DAOLDI010000477.1:0-2551 GCA_035327445.1 Cyclobacteriaceae bacterium
GTCTTCCAGTACTTCATGGCTACCTTCTGAAAACCCGGCCATGCCAGTGTTTCTGCAAACTCTGCTAAATTGATTTGCGATTTTTTATATCCTTCTCTTCTGAAAGCAAGCACAGCATTGGGTCCTGCTTCAACACCACCCTGCATCATGCGTGTGAAGTGCACACCCAGGAAAGGAAAGTTCGGATCAGGCACCGGGTAAATTAAATTCTTAACCAGGTATTCCTTCTCGGGTTTGATTTTGTAATACTCTCCGCGGAAGGGGATAATCTTTACATTCAGGTTGTCTACCGTCATGCGCGCAACTTTATCAGAATACAAACCCGCACAATTGATAATGAGCTTAGCAGAATAGCTTTGTTTATTGGTTTCAATGAGGTTTTCTTTGGTGGATTGCTTTACGCTTAGAACTTTTTCTCCCAACCTGATTTCAGCTCCGTTTTGTTGCAATACTTCTGCGTATTTGAGAGCAACCTGTGTGTAATCAATGATACCAGTTTGTGGTACAAAAATTCCGGCTAAACCATTTACATGAGGTTCGTAATCTTTGAGTTCTTCTTGTTTTAAACGCTTCATGTTTTGCAATCCGTTTTCCTGGCCGCGTTTAAAAATATTATCCAGTGCAGGTAATTCTTTTTCTTCGGTGGCTACAATGATTTTACCACATAAATCGTAGCGAATGCTTTGCTCATCACAAAACTCCAGCAGCATATGGTAGCCCCTTATGCAGTTTTCAGCCTTCAGACTACCAGGTTTGTAATAAATGCCAGAGTGAATTACGCCACTGTTATTGCCAGTTTGATGAGAAGCAAGCTGAGCTTCTTTTTCTATCACCAATAATTTAAGCGCAGGATTTTTTTTATGTAAGCGATAGGCAGTAGCCAGACCTACAATACCTCCGCCAATTACAAGAACATCGTATTGCATCGTAAAAAAATTTCAGGCAAATCTAATCTTAATTACCTGAACCTTTCGGCTACAACTAAGTCTTTGCTGCCGGCTGTATATTGGTAAAATCCTGATCCGGTTTTCACTCCTTTGTGGCCGGCTTGAACCATATTAACCAATAAAGGACAAGGTGCATATTTAGGATTGCCGAAGCCATCATGTAATACATGCAGAATAGAGAGGCATACATCAAGGCCTATAAAATCAGCCAGTTGTAAAGGACCCATGGGGTGGGCCATGCCTAATTTCATTACTGTATCTATTTCTTGTACACCGGCTACACTTTCGTACAAAGTATAGATGGCTTCGTTAATCATAGGCATTAAAATGCGATTGGCTACAAAGCCGGGGTAATCGTTAACTTCAACAGGTACTTTGCCCAGTTTTTTTGAAAGTTCCATAATCGTGCCGGTAACCTCATCGCTGGTGTTGTAGCCGCGAATTACTTCAATCAACTTCATTACTGGCACAGGATTCATGAAATGCATGCCAATTACTTTATCAGGTCTTTTAGTGGCAGCGGCTATTTTGGTAATTGAGATTGATGATGTATTACTGGAAAGAATACAATTTGCTGGCGATGCTTCATCCAACTCTTTAAAGATTTTTAATTTAAGATCCACATTTTCGGTAGCAGCTTCTACAACCAGGTCAGCGCTTTTTACACCCTCTTTTATTACGGTAAATGTGCTGATGTTAGCGAGAGAAGACTTTTTTACATCTTCAGTAATTAAGCCCTTACTTAACTGGCGCTCAAGATTTTTCTCAATGGTGCCAAGGGCTTTTTTCAAAGCCTCTTCGGCAATATCAATAAGCGCTACCTGGTAACCATATTGCGCGAACACGTGAGCAATGCCATTTCCCATGGTTCCTGAACCTATTACTGCGATGTTTTTCATTTTCTTCTTATTTTGAGTGGCAAAGATAAAATTTCAGACTTGACACAGAAACAAAAATTAGTTCGTCTTTCTTCCCGGTTTTTGGGGCCTTATAAGCCTTTTATTTTCGGATTATACGTAATTGTTTTTGGAGTCTTAGCCATTTCTTTTTTTCGTGAAAGCATAATATTTGGCATAATGCAAACTGCAGTCTATGCAGCAATATTTTACGCATTGGCAAAAATGGCAGCTAAACTGGAACAAGTTTCTTTTGACGATGAGTTTTTGTACGTATTTCGTAAAGATCAGGATTATGTAATTCCGTTGGAGAATATTGAATCAATAGAAATCGAATCTATTGGTGGGGTTTATAAAGTGAACCTTTACCATGCCGAGCAATTAGGAGATCATTTTTACTTCAAAACCTCCTTGCTTTATCCATTGAATTATAAATCCAAAGATGCTTTGGTGAATGTACTTCGTAAAAATATTGATATGGCTAAAAGGAAGAAGCAAGAATTCCCATCTAATGCACTGACAAGCTAAAATGCACAAACGCGAAGCGTACTGACCCTAAGCGTCAGGATCCCAAATCTCAAACCCATAGTGCCCATTGCCTAATTTCACATCAATACCTTAATACATTAGCACATTTTTTCAAGCATCTTCCCTCAAATGCGGAGGAACTCTATTAGAGGACTTAGCTGCGTATTCAAGTTTAAGCAC
>DAOLDI010000478.1:0-2544 GCA_035327445.1 Cyclobacteriaceae bacterium
CCATTGGCCAGTAAAGGATAAAATAAAAAGAGGGCCGGAAGGCCCTTTTTTCATAATAACAAAAAAGGCTTAAAGCTGATTTACACTTTTACGTGCTGCTTTAAAGAATCTAAGGTCGACTTGCCTTCTTTGGCCAGTTCATCAATTTTTGAGTTATAGGTTTTTCTGGCATCGTAGTATTTTTCTGCCACTTTGTTTTTCAAATCTTTGCCTTTAGACATTAAAGCATCTCTTGTTTTTTTACCGCTTTTGGGTGCAATTAAAATGCCGGTTAAAATACCCAGTGATGCTCCGGCCAGGAATCCAGTAATAACTTTAGCTGTAGTATTCATAATACATGAATTTAAGATGAGCCATCCTGAAGTTTTCAGGACATTCTGTGCAAATAGATTATGCAACCTACCTACACAATTTACAACGAGAAATTAGCTGCTAACGTTCTGTTTTTTAAAGATTTTATCTTGATGATAACTCCGATTTTTGTGCATTAAACATCAGGTGATTTTCAATCAAAATATTATGCTCTGAATTTTCGCTGAGCCTTCTTTTCTGATTGTATTTTTTTTGATTTCAAGCGCCTTTCTTTTACCGATTTACTGGGCTTGGTCTTTTTCCTGGCCTTAGGTTGGTAGAAAGCTTTCTGAATGAGCTTTTCAAATTTGGCTTTGCAGATGGCCTTATTCTTAAGTTGGCTGCGATCTTCCTGCGCGCTGATGATCAACTGACCCTCATTGTTTATTTTGCCGGCAAGCTTTTGCAGGATGAGGGCTTTCTGTTCAGCATCTAAAACATAAGAATTTACAACATCAAACTTAAGCTGCACTTTGCTGCTTACTTTGTTCACATGTTGTCCGCCAGCACCAGCGCTACGTACTGCGGTAAAGCTGGCTTCTTTAAGCAGTTCTTTTGTATCAGGTTGTTTCAAGCTTTAATTATTTCTGATGTATGGGTGGCGGACCATCAGGCAAAAGACCTTTATAAACATGGTCACCTTTACGCTCTTTAAACTCAGCTTTAACTGCATTCACTTTTTTAGGATCCTCATACAAATCAACCATTGTCATGGCAAGTATTTTAGCGGCATGCAACATACCCTTGTGGCCTATCGACATACCACCACAGGCAACCACCGCCCATGAATGCCAGGGTGTGCCTACTGGCGCGGTAGCAACTGATAATCTTACCACCGGAACTATCCAACTCACATCACCTACATCGGTTGATCCTCCACCTGCATTTTTCAGGGTTTCTTCCAAGGGTTCAATTTTATTATGCAATCCAACTTTTGGTTTGCCGGTGGCTTCCTGAATTTTATTGGCAAAGACTACTTCTTCAGGTGTATAGGTAATCGGCCCAAGCATTTCCAGATTTTGCTGCACATATCCGGCTCCGGTTCTGTTCACCAGAATTTCATAAATGCCTGATATTAGAGATATATTAAAATCGACATCTGCCATTATGGCTGCACCTTCGGCCATTTTCTTCACACGATCATAAACTTCCACCATGCCATCACGATTTACGTCACGCACCCTCACCCAAAGTCTGCTGTAATCGGGTACAACATTAACTACTTGTCCGCCATCTTGAATATGATAATGAATGCGAACTGTTGGCTTAATATGCTCACGGTAATAATTGATTCCTGTAGTGTATAATTCCAGCGCATCAGAGGCGCTTCTTCCGTTCCAGGGGTCGGCTGAAGCATGCGCAGCTTGTCCGTGAAATTCAACCATAAAGTCAACCAGCGCTAAGCCTGTTTGCACCGCTGCTTTGGTTTCGGCACCCGGGTGCCAATCCATGCAAACATCTAAATCATCAAATAAGCCTGCACGTGCAAACCACAGCTTTCCAAAAAACTTTTCCTCTGCAGGGGTTCCGTAAAAGCGAATTGTGCCCTTCAGTTTTCCCTGCTCAATTAGTTCTTTAATGGCAATAGCAGCGCCTAAACTTGCCGTGCCGAAAAGGTTATGTCCACAACCATGACCAGCCTGACCATTATGAAGGGGATCTTTATGCGGAACAGCTTTTTGCGATAAGCCGGGAAGTGCATCGAACTCACCTAATATACCAATTACAGGACTTCCACTTCCATAGCTGGCGATAAATGCGCTTGGCATTTCTGCTACGCCACGCTCTACCTTAAAGCCATTGGCCTCGGCATAATCAGCTAAAAGTTTTGAAGATTCAGTTTCTTCAAAAGCTGTCTCCGCATGTGCCCAAATTTTATCGCTGATGTCGGTAAGGGCCTTGGTTTTTTGTTCAATACTTTGAATTACACTTCTTTTGTTCGCACTCATTTTTTGAGCATAAACAAGGGTAGGTAGCAGCAGGATGGAGATCAGGAATAGCTTTAGGTTTTTCATGGTTTATGGTGTTTTGCTGTTAAATATAAAAACCAGTTTAACTTGTTTGCTACTAATTTGATAAATGGAATAGAATCGATTTTTTTGTTCCTGATTCCAACCCTTTTGCCTGATGAGTCGTCTAAGTATTAAAATGTGAATCATGAGAAAAATTGCATTTTATATAGTACTCCTGTTC
>DAOLDI010000479.1:0-2534 GCA_035327445.1 Cyclobacteriaceae bacterium
GGTATTGGGATAAAGACCCGCGGCCCAGGCCGGAATCATACAAGGAAGATGTGCATCTGCAAAAATCATCCGGAAGAAATGCGGAAGATTTATATCGTAACCTGCGCGCTGCCTGCGAATCGGGTTGGGATTTTTCATCGCGCTGGTTTGTACCGGGCAAAGGATTGGAAAGCATTCGCACTACAGAATTACTTCCGGTCGATTTGAATTGCTTATTGTATCATCACGAGACAATGATTGCCCGGGCTTATCGTCAGTTAGGTGATGAAGAAAACAGAATCAAGTTTACTAACAGGGCAGATTCACGAAGAAGAGCGATACTCACTTTCTTCTGGGATCCTGAGCAGCAATATTTTTTCGACTACCATTTTCCGAGTCAGGAGAGAAGTAAAGTACTCACGCTGGCCGGAGCATTTCCATTATATTTTAATTTAGTGCAGCCTGAAATTGCATCAGCACTTGCACGTAAACTGGGCAGCGATTTTTTAATGCCTGGTGGCTTGCGCACAACTGTGAATGAAAGTGGAGAACAATGGGATGCACCTAACGGCTGGGCTCCCTTGCAATGGATAGCATATAAAGGATTAAAGAATTACCAGATTGATGGAGTTGCAGATGAGATTAAACATCACTGGCTGGATTTGAACATGCGTGTATATGAAGCTACCGGCAAGATGGTAGAGAAATACAATGTGCATGACATCAGCTTGCTGGCGGGTGGGGGTGAATATCCTTTACAGGATGGTTTTGGTTGGAGTAACGGTATTGTACTGGCGATGATGGCCGATGATGAAGTTTTAATTATCAGGCGTTAGGCAGTAGGCAGTTGAAATTGATAACTAGCAATGTACAAACAATTGATTTCAAATAATTAACATAAGCACATCAACACCTAAACACCTCAACACATAAAAATGAATCCCTATCTCGCAGAATTTATCGGAACTTTTATTCTCATCCTGCTCGGCAATGGCGTAGTGGGAGGAGTAGTACTTAAAGGAACTAAATCGCATGGTGCAGGTTGGCTTACCATAGTTATGGGTTGGGGACTAGCCGTTACGCTGGCCATTTATGCGGTAGGCAATTACAGTGGTGCGCATATCAATCCTGCAGTTACTCTGAGCTTCGCGCTTATCGGACAGTTTGAGTGGAGCCTGGTGCCAGGTTATATGCTTGCGCAGTTGGGCGGAACATTTACTGCTGCTTGTCTTGTAGGATTATTTTACAAACCTCATTTTGAAATTACTGAGGATGTTGCTACCAAGCAAGCTGTGTTTTGTACAGCGCCTGCTATCAAAAATAATTTTTCAAATTTTCTGAGCGAGTTTGTGGGAACCATGTTTTTAATCATGGCTTTGTTATTTATCGGAGCCAATGAATTTACGCAAGGCTTGAATCCATTGGTAGTTGGTTTATTGATTGTTTCTATTGGATTGAGTTTAGGAGGTACCACCGGTTTCGCCATCAATCCCGCAAGAGATTTAGGTCCGCGCCTGGCGCATGCACTCATGCCAATTCCCGGAAAAGGAGATTCAGGCTGGAGCTATGCATGGATACCGGTACTCGGACCTTTAACAGGAGGAGCTGTTGGAGCTTTGCTATATGTTTTATTATTTGGGCATTAGGCATTAATTTATAATCAGCAACTAGATTAACTAAAAACTATCAACCAGGAACTAACAACTTAAGTGAAATACATCATCGCACTCGACCAGGGCACCACAAGTTCAAGAAGTATACTCTTCGATGAACAGGGAAATATTGTAGCCATCTCACAAAAAGAATTTACACAATACTTTCCGCAATCGGGTTGGGTAGAGCATGACCCGGAAGAAATTCTGGAAACCCAATTGGCTACGCTCAGGGAAGTAGTGGCTAAAGCAAAAGTTGATATTAAAAACATTGCAACCATTGGCATCACCAATCAGAGAGAAACCACAGTGGTATGGGACAGGCAAACAGGAAAGCCGGTGTACAATGCCATTGTGTGGCAGGACAAACGCACTGCATCTATTTGTGAGGAGATAAAAAATGCAGGACACGAAAAATACATTAGGGAGAATACCGGTTTGGTAGTGGATTCTTATTTCTCAGGCACCAAGCTGAAATGGATTTTAGAAAATGTGGAGGGTGCAAAGACAAAAGCCAAAAATGGAGAACTCGCTTTCGGTACTATTGATACCTGGTTGATATGGCATCTCAGCAAAGGCAAAGCCTATGTTACAGATGTAAGTAATGCATCGCGTACTATGCTGTACAACATCAGCAGTTTGCAATGGGATAAAAATTTATTGCAGGTGCTGGATATTCCTGAAACTGTATTGCCTGAAGTGCATCCCTCTTCATATCATTTTGCAGATTATGAATGGGAGGGGCATCGCATTCCTATTGCAGGTGTTGCAGGCGACCAGCAAGCCGCCTTATTCGGACAAGCTTGTTTTGAACCGGGTATGGCCAAGAATACTTACGGCACCGGTTGCTTTATGCTGATGAACACCGGAGAGAAAATGCAACTCTCAGATAGTGGCTTGTTA
>DAOLDI010000480.1:0-2532 GCA_035327445.1 Cyclobacteriaceae bacterium
TTTCCAATGCCAGGGTTCAGTAACAAATCCAGCTTCCACAGGATTTTTATGAATATATTCAACTTTTGGGAGATATGTTCAGGACTCTTTAATTCTATTGGCTTATTATGATGCTGCCTTAATTGCCGGCTCTTAACCTTGCTGCTGTTCTTTCCTGCCCTTTTATAAGCTGGCGCGAGATAGGGTTAAAAGTCCGCTCCGCAATCACACTCTATTATATAGTCCGTTTTATAAAAGTTCATGAATTTAGCTACTGCGTGTAAGGTATCTTCATACTTGAAATTCAATGAAGTTTTGATTAGTTTATCATATTTTAAAAGATTACCGTCCGGCTTTGTATGAATTATGTCGTCTCTAAATTCTTTTAAATTCCATATTAATTGATTTGTCGGTGTTTGGTTTGCGAAGAAACTTTTACCTTTTACTGCACTTATTATGTCTGTGATTTTTGTTTTAAAGTCAATTGATTCTTGAATTTGTTTTTTATTGTAGACCTCAGTTCTTTTTGGGAGCTCTTTCTTATAAATATAGTCTTCAGGAATTATTTGATTTATAAAAGATTCCATTGATGTAAAAAGAAAAATTACAAAACCTGTAGTCTCTCCATAGAATTGGTAAATCTCCTTTATTGCTGTCTCTGACAGCTCTTGAGTGAAGTCCAACTTTTTTAATAAGTCAGCCTTTGAAGCCTTGATACGGGCTATATTAATTTGAGCATTGTGAAAATATATTAATGTCGGGTCAGGAACAGGTAATAAATAATTTTTCCCTTCAACCTTATGTACAAATCCACCATATGCCTTTTTCTTGTCTGTTATAATGAATACAACGCTATTTTTCTTTGCGTTCAAAGTCTTGTGGTCAAAATTCTTGTCAAAATGAACAACCTCAAAAGTTTCATTATTTAGGTCGAATTTGTCCCCGTCCAATTCAAGTAAAAATCTCTTCTCTATATGTTTCATTCTTTTGTTTATTGCAGTCAACAATTGAATACCTCCAATCGCCTATACCCCGCTATTAAAGTGGCAACAGGTACAATTGCAAAATACTTTTCACCTGAATTTCAGCAAATCTGCCTGCTTATGCAAGCCATGAAGGGAATTAAGCTTCTTCTACCTTTACACCCAAATTCAAACCAAGCATTTCAAATTGCTTTATCCATTCGGGTTTGTTCTTATAAGGTTTTTCTGCTACGCCATTTTCTTTGGCAATGCGGAAGTATAAATTCTGGCTGCGGTAAAGGTTGGGCTTGATTTTAAATCGCTGCAGGAAAGGAAAGAGGCTGTTCAGCCTTTCTATGCGCACAATGTTCTCTGTCTCTTTCTGTATAAAACTAAGTATGCTGTAAATATGTACCTCGGCCAATTGTGCAATTTTCTCCGGGTCTTCAATGCTCAGCTTCCATTTGCTCAACTCAGTTTCAATGCGCTGCAACTCCTGCACGTTTACCCTTTCTGAAAGAAAGCATTTACGCAAATCGGCATTCACTACGTATTGCAAAGTGGTTTTGTAAGCAGCAGGAATGGGTATATCATTTTTTGCCAATGCATTAATAAGCGGGTAGTCTTTGTTGTAAATACTTCTGAAAGAGCTCTCTACCTGCTGCATGCTTTTCTCCATAATTATGTTAAGCACTTTGCGCTTTTCATCTTTGAATAAATTCCAAAGTGTGTACTTATCTGGTCCGAAGAACGTCTGCATAATGCCAATCACATCTCCTACCCTGCTCTCATCAAAAGCTTTCAATATGCGCACCTGCATGTTTTTGAATTTATCATCGTCCATGTCTAATGACAAATTCCCGATGATGGTATGCTGCCCCATGTACAATACCGCAAATGCAAAGCGCTTCTCAGACCAGGTAACAATGGATTTAATCCTGGTAATGCCAATGGCCAGTTTCTGTTCACCTGCCTGCTTGCGTACAAAAAATTCTTTTGTAGTGCGGTAATTAAAAAGTGGTAAATCTTCCGGGTCTTCTTCAAAGATGGAAGCCACGGCATAGTGCATGCCCACACGCTTGAGGTTGATGAGTGAGGGCTTCACATATTTTCTGTACACCTTGGCGGCATTGTTATACGCAGTTACATTACTTGGCGCTAAAGCCAGGCGACTGAGAAAACCTTCTTCTAAATCTTTATTAGATACCTGCACGGCTAATTGTATCGCACGACAGGCATACTGCATAATCTGAGTTGTCTCTATGCCTGATACTTCATCGAAAAACCAGCCACAACTGGTGTACATGAGCATGGCATTGCGTTGTATTTCAAGCAAGCGCAAAGCATGTGAGACTTCAAAACCATTTTTTTTATGTCGCTCAATAAAAGTATTTACATTTTCTTCATCGCGGTTGAGAATTACTTCAATAAATTCATCTCTCGCCTTAACCGGGTCTTGAAAAACATTGGCGCCTTCTTCTTTATATACTTCAATCAATTCATCTCGCAGCCAGTCTAGAGCATCACGCAGGGGCTTGCGCCATGATTGGTTCCAGCCGGGTTTGCCACCGCTGTTGCAACCTCAATCTGC
>DAOLDI010000481.1:0-2530 GCA_035327445.1 Cyclobacteriaceae bacterium
CATGGCATCATCCAATAAAACGGATAGCAATACTTTGTAATCAAAATCTAATCCGTAGTCCCCAAAGGCCTTAATACATTTCTTAAAGCATGAGCCACGCGAATACATATTTATCAACTCATGTATAAGCGGCTTCCCTTTATAAATCTGATTAGGGTCGATTCCATTTTCAAAACATTCCCTAATCCCTTCGGCAGAGTGGATTTCAAAATCGCCCACTATTTTTTGCAGGTAGTCCATGCTATTATGTTGTTCAATTTACTGTTTCGCCATCATCATAACCTGCCAGCAAATGTTTTACCTTTTTACTCTGCTTTTAAAACTTTGACAGGTTCAATTTGCCCCGCCCGAATGGTTTGGGACAAGACTGTCAGTAGCCCGAGTATGGCAACCAAACCAAAGGCTATGCTTATATTAACAAATCCCAAATCAAGATAACGGCCCATATCTTGTCTTAATAAATCACCGCTAAACAAACCCGCAGGAACACCCATAAGTCCGGCAACCAAAATAAGCATACCAAAATTCCTGGTAACCGTCCACACCAATTTTAGATTGCTAGCGCCAAATACTTTTCTTATACCCAGTTCTTTGGTGCGTGTTTCTACAGAGTAACTCGCTATGCCTAAAATACCCAAAGCAGCAATTAGCATGACAATCAGCGCAGCGCCTCCAAACATACTTAATCTATCTCCACTGCCTGGTCCTGAATAATTGTCTTTTAAGTTTTGAAGATTCGCTGTTTTCTCTGGAAAATTATTTTTCCATAAGGATTGAATGGCTTTAGTCACTTCCAATTCTGTATCTGGATTTATTTTTATGGTCAGGGTGCTTATTTCATTTGGCAAATACCGATACATTAAAGGGATTTGTTTGCCAATCATTTCATTGGGCATGATGCCAATCACTTGCACATAGGCAGAGTCCAGCAAAAGATTTTCCCCTACTAAGGTCTCCGATTCAGCTGCTAATAATTTTGCGGCAGCTTCATTCAGCAACACATATTGCTCGGTACTTTGAGGCATATCTTCAGGAAAATTTTGCCCGGATGTTAAGCTGATACCTTCTGTTTCAATTGTTTTGGGGTCAATACTTACATAGTTTAATTCCAGCATTTTATCATTAAATGTAACAGCAGATTTGCCCGTTTTAATTGCTTTATGATACCAGTTAGTAGCCAAAGTTGTTTCTACCTGGCCTAACTGATTTATTTCGTTTTGCAGGTGTTCATATTTTTCTCCTTTTAAATCAAGTGTCAGCACATTGGCTGGCACAGTCGAGCTAATGATTGCTTTGTTTTTTATTTCATAGTCGGCTAAAATCACAACCAATATCATAAGCATGATGATGACGGAAAATTGTACAACAATCAATCCTTTGTAAAAAGCAACACCCTGGAACAGCTTTATATTCTTCAATTTACGCAATACCTGTATAGGCTTAAACGAAGACAATAGCCATGAGGGAAATGCTCCTGCGACTAAGCCTGTGATAACTGCATAGGACAACAAGCCTAAAATTAAGGTGGTATCAAATGAAAACGCTACTTGCATATCTGCATCGGGTGCATAGTGCATTAAAATTTGAACACATGGCAACGTAAATAACAAAGCAAGTATGGAAACAAGGGTAGATTCCATCAAGAACTGCGTAATAACTTGTGCTCTTGTTGCGCCTATGGTTTTGCGAATACCTACTTCTTGCGCCCGGGAGAAGGCACGCGCTAATGACAAACTGATATAATTGAAAGCAGATAAAAGCGTTAAGGATAGAATTATAAAAAGCTGTGTTTCTATGTCCTCCCAGTCTGCGCCCGCATAGGTATCATTTTTAATGTCATTGCTTTGAGGGGTAATATCTTCTATGGCTTGTGCCAAAAATTGAAGATTGCTATTATCCAATTTCAGGTTATAGTTTTGGAGCGTTGCATTGAGCTGCATTACATTTTCTGCTGACTTTAAACGTGCGTAAATGGCTGAACTCTTGAACTCCCCCCAATTTTCTGAAATATTACTGATGCCTCCTGTTTTTTCAAGCATTTGAGCAGCATGAACAGAAAGCATTGCCTCAATGGGCAGGTGTGTTTCTAAAGGCGGGTCCTGGATAATTCCTTCAACAATAAAAGAACCTAAGTTTTCAAATTGAACAGTTTGCCCTAAGGCATTGGCCTTGCCAAATATCTTTTCCGCTGTTCTTTCTGTGAGCAAAAGGCTGCTGGTATTATTGCTAAGGCTTTGTGCATTGCCCGACAAGAGTTTAAAACCAAAAACATCAAAAAAAGAAGGCTCCGAAAATTTGATGTCAATGGGTACATCACCTTTGTCGGTTTGCAAATTACGCTTTCCTGCCAAACGTACTTTTACCGTTTTTTCAACAAAGCTGAAACTGTCCATTTGAAGCGCCAGGGGCAATGGAGCTGTTGCCCATTTACTCTGTTCCCCCTCAGTTATTTCCTGCGTGAGTATGCGCACTATTTGATTTCGCTTTGGGTGAAAATGGTCTGTATCGTAGCTGGCTTTTATGAATGTAA
>DAOLDI010000482.1:0-2526 GCA_035327445.1 Cyclobacteriaceae bacterium
AGGACTATAGCAAAATATCCAGGCCCAGTGAAGTGGAAGAATCATGATGTACAATCCCCACCACACTAATATTTCTCCGAAGTAATTGGGATGACGTGAATATTTCCACAATCCGCTTTGTATGATTTCACCTGATGATTTCTTGCGCCTGGCAAATTGCAGTAACTGATAATCTGCAGTGGCTTCATATACAATTCCGAATAACATAATACATGCCCCAATGATTGTTACCAAGCTAAGTTGATCATGTACTTGAGTTGCCTGCCATATAACAGGACTAAGCATAACAAAAGCAATACTTGCCTGCAGCATATAAACTTGTAAGAAAGATCGCAGATAAAACTGATTGCCCCACTCTGCCCGCCATTGCTTATACCTGAAATCTTCGGGCTTATTTCTGCTGCGCATATAAATATGCAAACTCAAGCGAATACCCCATATTGCAATCAGCACATATATCAGTAATGATAAAGTATGAAACTCTAATGCAAACAACAAATAAAGGCATACTAAAATAAAACCCAATCCCCAGGCCATATCAGCAACATCATTTCTCTTTTTGATGATGCTGATCAAAAACCAGCATGAAGCATGCAGCAATAAAATCAGTAAGGCGTAAAAGAAAATCATCATCAGTTCATCAACCATTTGCTGATACTATATCCCGCACTTGCTACAATAGCAGTGAGTACTGTACCCCAGGCCATATCAATAAATACAATATTCAAGGGCCAGTTCTTAACTGTTGCCAGGTTGGTTAAATCGTAAGTAGCATAGGTTATAAAACCAAACATGGCACCATACAACATCGCATGAAAGAGTGATTGCTTTTCCAATGCCGGAAATATGACAAATACAAAAATGGCCGCAATAAACAAGAGATAGAAAATAATGGCGGCATACCAGTTTACCTGATCAGCCAGTAAAAAACCAAGATGCTTATTATAAATACCCTTGGCGATAAGCCCCAGCCACAGCATATCCACTGCAAAAAATACCACGGTTGTAAGTGCATAAGTTAAAATCAATTTTCCAGTGCTCATATTAATTTTTGTTTGAGGCTACTCAAATGGCATTTGTACCCCTGCTGACTAAAATCTGCTTGTTTCCTGATTTATATCAGCCATCATAAAACAAGATTCAGCTAAGATTATCCTTGAATTTAGCACAAAATTCTGTTGAAAATTATTCAATTATGAGTACATTCATTTCCCTTTTCCAATTTCTCTCACTTAAACGCTTGCCTTATGAAAATATATGACGAAAAACACCTGAAAAACATTGTTTTACTCGGTGCACCCAAAAGCGGTAAGACCCTGCTAGCCGAAGACATGATATTTGAAGCAGGGATAACTCACCGCAGAGGAACCATTGAAGGAAAAAATACTGTATCTGATTACCACGAAATTGAACATGAGCGTGGTAATTCTATTTTCGCCACGGTACTGCACACCGAATGGCGCGATTATAAAATCAACATTATAGACACACCAGGTTTTGATGACTTTATTGGTGAAATGATTTCTTCGATACGAATTGCCGATACCTGTGTAGTGGTTATCAATGCTCAGCATGGTGTTGAAGTGGGCACCGAATTAATCTGGAAATATGTCGATCAATTTAAGCAGCCTGTAATATTTGCCATTAACCAGGTTGATCACCCAAAATCTGATTTTGATCGATCACTGGAATCACTCAAGAATACCTATGGCAATGCGGTTACGCAAATGCAGTATCCGCTTAATGAAGGAGAAGGTTTTGATTGCATCATCGATTTATTGAAAATGGTGATGTATAAATTTCCGGCAGATGGCGGTAAACCTGAAAAACTCCCCATACCCGATAGTGAAAAAGAAAAAGCCAATCAGCTACACAATGACTTGGTAGAAAAAGCTGCAGAGAATGATGAAAAACTGATGGAAAAATATATTGAAAAAGGTACACTGGATGAAGATGAAATGCGTGCCGGATTAAAGCAAGGCATGATCAACCATGAAGTGTTTCCGGTATTCGTAATGTCAGCCAAGAAGAATATGGGAAGTGGCCGTATGATGGGTTTCATTGATAATGTTGCGCCATCACCACTGGAAGCTCATCCGGAATTAAGCCTGAACGGAGAAGAAATTCCATACGATCAATCTAAACCTACATGTGTTTTTGTATTCAAAACACACCATGAACCCAACCTGGGCAAGCTAAGTTTTTTTAAAGTGATTACCGGAGAAATTACCACCGGATCTGAATTAATCAACAGTCAGACAGGTGCTATTGAAAAAATTCACCAACTCTTTATCATGGATGGAAAAACCCGCACGCCCGTTGATAAACTGGTGGCGGGTGATATCGGAGCTACACTAAAACTAAAAGACACCTATACCAATCAAACCTTGCATGCCAAAGGATTTGAAATCAGCATTGAACCGGTAGATTATCCTGCACCCAGAATTCGCACAGCGGTAATTGCACAAAGCAAAGGTGATGACGAAAAAATTGGTGAAGTATTGCAGAAGATTCACCAGGAAGACC
>DAOLDI010000483.1:0-2509 GCA_035327445.1 Cyclobacteriaceae bacterium
CTTCTTCATCTACTACATTTAGACCTGCTACCCTTCTAAAAACTTCGTTACCTGATATGGGGCTAAGCCTGTTGATTTCTGTTTTACTGATATAAGAGACTGAACCTGGAACCTGACTAAAGAGTCCGTCTCGCGTATTCAATACATATAGTTGAGGTAAAATGTAAGGGTCTTCATTGAGCTTGATTTCGATTTTCTGGCCGGCCTCTTTAAGGCTTAACGACTGTTTTACAGTGAGATAGCCAACATTGCTAATCACTATAATATATTCACCTGCCGGAATATTAGTTAAGGTGAAATCTCCATTACTATTTGAAAATGTGCCATAGTTAGTACCATTTAATACCACATGTACATTATCTAATGGCTTGCCTGAATCATCTGATATTTTGCCAGTTATAGAAATTTTGTCCTGTGCATTTATGTTTGAAATGCTTAAATACAAGCAGAGCAAAATGAGATTTGGCATCTCAAGGATGCTATAAATATTTCTCATAAGCGAATCAATAGATTAGAATTATTCTAAATAAGTGTTCAAAGGAATTTTTTATTTAGAATTATTCCAAATAGATGAATTAAAAGTTATCCACAAAATTTTTTACTGGCACAACATCGTAAAAGATTAAAGCACTCTCTATATTTATAACAGGCTAAAAAAACTATGAAAAAGCAGGTTGTTACATCAAAAAGGTCGATTACAGCGGAAGTTGAACAACTTCTAAATGAACAAATTCTGATGGAGGGCACCTCCTCCGCACATTACCTTTCCATGGCCTCCTGGTGTGAAACCCAGGGATTTGAAAACGCTGCCCAGTTTCTGTATCGCCATGCTGATGAAGAAAGACAGCACATGCTGAAGCTTTTTGGATACATCAACGCAGCTGGCGGGCATGCCCTGCAACCTGAAATCAAAGGCATTAAGCATAAATTCAAAGGACTCAGAGAAGTGTTTGAAGATGTACTGGCGCATGAGATTGCCGTGACGAAATCCATCAATCGCATTGTTGACCAGTGCTTTCAGATTAAAGACTTTGCCACCTTTAACTTTTTGCAGTGGTATGTGATGGAGCAAAGAGAAGAAGAAACATTGGCCCGCAGGGCTGTAGAAATATTTGATTTAATTGGCGAGGAGGGCGTTGGTCTCTGGATGATTGACCAGGAGATTGGCAAACTCGAACAATATGCCGCAAAAGTTTCTGGCTGATAGCCAGCCATTGTTGTTTAGGGTTTGGTTAAGGCCGGTTTTGCCACCGGCCTTTTCCTTTTTATAATCCTATATCTCTTAATATGGTTCTGAATTCGTTCAATATCATGGCAGTAGCACCCCAAACGGCCTCACCTTCAACATCAAAGCAAGGTGCGTCCATCTCATATACGCCACCAGCCAATATCGTTCTCCTTGTCAAATATTTATCTAGCAAAATGTGTTCTAAGGATGCATGCAGCACACGCTCAACTTCGGTCGGGTCAGGATTAAATACCGGTTGCCGGGTAGTAAATCCCAACACAGGGCTCACCATAAAATTGCTGGGTATCACAAAAAAATCGCTCAGCTTGCCTATGAGTTCTACTTTACTTCTATCAATACCTATTTCCTCTTCTGCTTCCCTGAGAGCTGTTTCCAAAACATCTTTATCACGGGGTTCCGACTTACCACCGGGCAAAGCAATTTGTCCGCTATGTACTCCCCTGTAAGTTGCCCGCTTTATCAAAGGAAAATACAACTTATTATCATTTGGATATAAAAGAATAAGCACAGCGCCTTTACGTGGAGGCTCTTGAAAATTGAACTTGGGCAATACACTCCCTTTGGGTGTGGCCCGCATAGGTTCATGCGCAATGGGCCCAGGAAGCGGTCGCTTCAATCTTTCTGTTAGCGATATGATGAATTCTTCTTTCACGTATTAACTTAAAGCAATTATCTGCAAGAGAAATTCAATGCGTTTTCTGCAACAGCTTCTTTTCGTTTTACTGATTCGCGCCAACTGCTACAAGCCTTCTCCATTTGCCCTGCAGCCTTATAAACATTGCCCAAATAAAAATAAACTTTATCTACAAATGGGTCTATGTTGGCCGATTGCTCGAGCAAGCGAATAGCATTGCCATAATCTTTCCGATAAAAATAAATCAAACCCTTATTGCGGTGAACCCAGGCGTTGTAAGGGTCTTTCAGCATACTATTGTTAATGTCTTCTTCAGCCTTCTCCATTTCAGCCATTTGTAAAAAAATAAATCCTCTGTTGTTTAAAAAATATGGCTGGCCAGGTTGCAACTGCAAAGCATGGTTCAGCATGTCCAAGGCCTCATTCAAATTTCCCTTTTCAATTTGAATAAGTGCAAGGGCATTAAAAGCATTCGCCTCTTTGGGATTTATGCTGATAGCCTGTTGTAATAATTCTTCGGCCTCATCAAATCTTTTCTGATAGTAAAGTACTGTTCCTTTATTAATAAGAGCCTCCGCATCCTGCGGCTGAATACTTAGTGATTTATCAAAACTTTGA
Organism: Cyclobacteriaceae bacterium; assembly: GCA_035327445.1. Classification (GTDB taxonomy): domain Bacteria; phylum Bacteroidota; class Bacteroidia; order Cytophagales; family Cyclobacteriaceae; genus DAOLDI01. The sequence continues at coordinate 2,502 of DAOLDI010000483.1, forward strand.
ATGGCTTT
>DAOLDI010000484.1:0-2497 GCA_035327445.1 Cyclobacteriaceae bacterium
TTTAACTATAGTAGAACTTCCATGATGATCAGTATCATGCGCATCAGCCGTTAACACAAAGTCAGCATCAGCAGATGCAACCATGCTTTCAGACATTGCCTGCATGGCGTGACCTTCATGTTCATCATGATGTGCACCGCCTCCTGAAAATAACAGTCCTAATGCAAGCAGTACAATACCCACTACACCTACAATAAGTATTTTTTTGCGGGTCTCGGCTTTGAATTCGTATCTTTCTTCAGCTACCATGTATAAGCTTATTCTTTAGTTCTTATTTACTCTGTAAATTCTTTACATAATGTGAAATCTTCCAACGGTCTTCAGGTTGTATCTGAGAACCATGGGCACCCATTAGTCCTTTACCTTGTGTGATAACATGGTAAATATGGCCTTTGGAAATATCTTTATATGCATCACCTTTCAGGTTGGCAATACCAGGATAGGCATCAGCAACTTTTCCATCACCTTCTCCTTTTGCACCATGGCAATGCTGGCAATAGTATTCGTATAACACCTTACCTTGTGCCAGCAAGGCTGCAGTTTCTTCTAAAGGACTTTCAATTTTAGCTGCAACTTCTAAGCTGTCTTTTGCAATGCGATAAGGTAACCAGCCCTGAGCGTTTCTCTTTACAGTATTAGCCGGAGGAACTCTCATGGTCATTCTATTTGGATTCAACGGATTTGAATTGTAATACTCTCCCCTGTCTTCATCCAAAGCATTTACCCACATACCTGCACTTTCATCAACAATTTGAGTTAAAGGCTCATGAGCAACAGAATGATACATATTGGGTGCATATTCTAAACCGGGGTTATCACCACCAGCCTTGCATCCAATCAGCATAAGCGAAATTAATGTGCAGTAGAATATATTTTTTAGCATGCGCATATCAGATTGCATTATTCAAAATTTTTCTCGTTTACCTCAAGAGCACCACTTCCTCTTAAGATGTTGGCAATTTCTTCTTTGCGTTTAGCATTATCAGCAAGATCAATTGCCATAATGTGCATATTGTCGGTGCTTCTTAAATCAAAAACACGAGGCTTCTTGTAAGGCTTCATATCACTTACAATCATAAAAGTACCCACCATGCCTAAAGCAGAAAGCAAAACTGTTAACTCAAAAGTTACGGGAACAAATGGCGGCAATGAAGCAAAGTTTTTACCACCAATAATCATTGGCCAGTCAACTCCTAACATCCAGAATTGCATCAAGAGTGCCAGTGATGTGCCCGTCATACCAAACAGAAAAGCTGCAATTGGCAGGCGTGTTCTCTTGTAACCCAGGGCTTCATCTAAGCCATGAACAGGGAATGGTGTAAATACTTCGTGAATCTTAACACCAGATTTTCTTACAGATGAAGCAGCTTTTATTACCACATCTTCATCATCGAAAACTCCAACTAAAAAATTCTTGTTTCTATCCATCTTATGCTTTCTTTTCTGATGAACTCTTTATAATACTCTTTACTTCTGCAATGTTGATTACCGGAAAGAACTTGGCAAACAACAGAAATGCAGTAAAGAAGAAACCAAATGTGAACAGGTATACTCCAACATCATATAGTGATGGATAAAACATGGCCCAGCTTGAGGGCAGGTAATCACGATGTAATGAAGTTACAATGATTACAAAGCGTTCGAACCACATGCCAATATTTACAACAATTGATAAAACGAATGTGGCCACAATACTTGTTCTGATTTTCTTAATCCAGAATAACTGAGGCGAGATAACGTTACAAGTCATCATTGACCAATATGCCCAGGCGTATGGACCCTGCACGCGGTTAAAGAATGCATACTGTTCATATTCAACACCTGAATACCAGGCGATGAATAACTCAGTTATATAAGCAATACCTACAATTGATCCTGTTATGATGATGATGATATTCATCAATTCTATATGACCAACCGTGATGTAATCTTCTAATTTAAATACTGCACGCGTTACCAGAAGCAGTGTGAGTACCATGGCAAAGCCTGAGAAAATAGCACCAGCAACAAAGTATGGCGGGAAAATAGTAGTGTGCCATCCTGGTATTACTGAGGTTGCGAAGTCGAAGGATACAATGGTATGCACAGAAAGTACAAGAGGTGTTGAAAGTCCTGCAAGAATCAAAGCTACTGACTCATATCGCATCCAGGTTTTTGCGCCACCTTCCCATCCGAAGCTTAATGCATTGTAAACTGCAGCCCTAATTTTATTTCCCTGAATTACGGCCCTATCTCTGATAGTTGCAAAATCTGGAATTAAACCAATGTACCAGAACACCAATGATACAGTGAAATAAGTACTAATCGCGAATACGTCCCAAAGCAGAGGAGAGTTAAAATTCACCCATAAAGAACCAAATGTATTTGGCAGCGGTAATGCCCAGTAAAATCCTAACCATAAACGGCCCATGTGCAAACCAGGAAAACATGCAGCACAGATAACCGCAAAGATGGTCATGGCTTCAGCTGCCCTATTGATTGACATTCTCCACTTCTG
>DAOLDI010000485.1:0-2488 GCA_035327445.1 Cyclobacteriaceae bacterium
TTCCTGCACGGTCTTTTGTGGTACCACCTCATACTCGCGATTGCCTATTTTGTTTATGTGCAATTCAACCGATCGGATTCTTATACATATTATAGTACTACCGCCTCATATGAGTATGGCTATAACTGGATGAGTTATTATGGGGTAAGCACAACTTTCATCAAATTCCTAGCATATCCTTTAATACGTATGTTGGGTTTGAGTTACGAGGCATGTATGGCCATATTTGCCATGATTGGTTTTGCTGGTTTTGTTTTCTTTTTTCGATTTCTGCGTGAACAGATCAAAATACCGGTGAAAATTTTCGGAATGGATGCCATTTACTTTCTATTGCTATTACCCAACACTCATTTCTGGACTTCCTCATTAGGTAAAGGATCAGTGATTTTCTTTGGAGTAGCCTTGTTATTTTATGCACTCTCTTATATCAAAAAGCGTTACATCGCTTTATTTATAGCAGGTTTAACTATCTATCATATCCGGCCTCATATCTTTTATGTCTTCTTAATTGCATTGAGCGTTGGTTATGCTTTTTCCAGTAAAAGGATAAGTCTGGTTCCGCGACTGATCATTATTTCATTAGCCATTACATTATTGATTTTGATTTACAATGACATCTTACAGTTTACCGGGCTTGAGGATGAAAGTATGCTGGATCCTTTTATTTCGCACCGCGCTTCGGAGTTAACCAAGGCGGGTTCAGGAATAGATATTACTAACTATAACCTGGCACAAAAACTTTTTGCCTTTTTGTTCAGACCCTTGTTCTTTGATAGTCCGGGACTGATGGGTCTTATCGTTTCTTTTGAAAATTTAATTTATCTTATCCTATGCCTGGAGTTTTTCAGGTTATCTGCATTTAAATATTTAATTCAGGCAGATCCAATTACTAAAACCGCGATTTTGGCTTTTGCAGCAGTTTCATTGGCGCTGGCACAGATATCTGGTAACCTGGGTTTGGCGATCAGGCAGAAAAGCCAGGTGATGTTGCTCTTTCTTTTTGTAATTGTAAAACTGAAAGAAGAACGCGTGTTGGAGCAATTGAAACATGTTTATATGCGCAGGGCAGCCCTCAGCAGGTTAAAGCGTATGGAAATGAAACAGCAAAATTCCTAACTCAAATTTTTCATGCCCGGCATCTTCAGCATATCCTTAGATTTTGAACTCCACTGGGGTGGCTTTGAGAAGTGGAAATTAGAAATTTCAAATGAAGAATTTCGAATAAAGAATGATGAAGTGCTTTCGGGTCTGCAGTCGGCAGTTGACAGTCGAAAGTCGGCAAAGGTTAAAGGAAAGGAGGGAACATACAACCAATATTTCCTAAACACCCGCAAAGTAATTCCGCAAATGCTGACCTTGTTTCAGCAATTTAAAGTAAGGGCAACCTGGGCAACGGTAGGTCTGCTTTTTCATGAGCACAGACAGCAATTGCAACAACACCTGCCGGCCATTAAGCCTGCTTATCAGCAGCAGCATTTATCGGCTTATCATTACATCGAACATGTGGGTATAGGAGAGGACGAAGCAGCAGATCCCTTTCACTATGCCTTAAGTTTAATTAAATTGATACAAGCAACACCCGGACAAGAAATAGGCACGCATACCTTCGCGCATTATTACTGCAATGAAACCGGGCAAAATACAGAACAGTTCAGAGCAGATTTACGGGCTGCACAAAAAGCCGCGCGGGCACATGGTATTACTTTGACTTCTTTGGTTTTTCCGCGCAACCAATTCAATGATGCTTACCTGAAAGTATGCGAAGAAGAGGGCATTAAAACAGTGCGCAGCAATCCGGCCGTTTGGTATTGGCATATTGATACGGCCAAAGAAAGTATCTGGAAGCGCATCAACAGGGGCGTGGATGCGTACTTGCCTTATGGTAAGTCAAAGAGTTTTGTATTAAACACAATACCGCTGGCAGCGGATAAACCTTTCTGCATTCCGGCCAGTCGTTTTTTACGGCCGCCACATGCACGTGCGCCCTGGTTAAACCGCTTGCGCATCAAACGTATTTTAGCTGAGATGACACATGCCGCGCAAAGCGGAGAGGTCTATCACCTCTGGTGGCATCCGCATAATTTCGGTGCTCATCCGCAGCAGAGCATGGAAGAGTTGACAGAAATTTTAAAGCATTATCAGTATTTGCAACAGAAGTTTGGTATGCAGTCTTGCAGCATGCAGGATTTGCTGGAATTGAGGGAAAGCTTGGATTGAGGTGTCCTGACACTTGCGGTCAGGATGCTGACTGAAAAACGTCAGCATTGAAGTGTTAATGTGTTAATGTTTATAAAAGTTCTTTGTACTCGTTTTCGTCACTTCTAATCAGAGCCCGCTGCCTGAGCGCAGCCACGCAGGCTGAGCCCCTCTCGCTGCCTGAGCCTCTCTCGCTGGCTGAGCGGAGCCGCGCTGCCTGAGCGTAGTCCCTGCCTGCCTTTAGATTGCATTCAATAATAATCTTTGCTAAATCAAGGATTAGTTAACCAGA
>DAOLDI010000486.1:0-2476 GCA_035327445.1 Cyclobacteriaceae bacterium
ATTCATTTAAAGGTAGGAATTTTGTCCATTTTCTGACTAAATCATTTAGAGATTTTGCATGCTTATTTCTTCATAAACAGCAGGGAAATCATCCTGTTCATTTGAAGCGATGAAACAAAGCCTGTTTTTAAAGTTTTCATCAAAAGCATTCTTGTACCAAGCCAGTGCTTTCTTATCCAGATTGGTACCCGGTTCATCTAGAAAAATAAGTTCAGTATCCGCAAATAAGGCTAAACCAAGTTTAAGCCGCTGTTTCATGCCGGATGAGAATTGGTAAATAAACTTGTTCTTGGCCTGACTTAATTCCATTAAGTCCATCAAATCATCAGCAGAGTATCCTTTAATGGCATTTTTAATAGAGAAATGAAAGTCTACTATTTCTTTCAAATTCAAACTTTCCGGTAACTCTATATAGGGTGCGGCTATACTGATGTGCTTGTAAATTTCCTGGATGTCTATTACCCTGCCGCTACTATCCAGAAATTCTAAACTTCCGGTGCTGGGCGGACTTTGGCCCCAGAGTACTTGCAGGAGTGTGGATTTTCCGGAACCATTAGGTCCGGTTATGGCGTATGTATTGCCTGATTTAAATGAGTAGCTAAAGTTTCTAAATATCCAATCCCGGTTAAAGCGTTTGCCTAATTGATGGATATTAAGCTGCATAAATTAATTTGAGTACCCTTTGATTACACCACGTTCAGAGTTCTTCACAAAGTGTAAAATATCATCGCGCTCTTTGCTGGGAACAATTTCTTTTTCAACCAGTTCAACAGCTTTAGAATTGTTTAATCCTTTTAAAAAGATATAACGATAAACTTCCTGTATCTCATTAATCTTTTCTGAACTGAATCCTCTTCTTCTTAAACCTATTGAGTTTATACCGCAGTAGGTGAGTGGCTCTCTTGCGGCCTTTGTAAATGGAGGAACATCTTTTCTAACCAGTGAACCGCCTGAGATCATTACATGCGCGCCTACTTTTACAAATTGGTGAATGGCACTTGAGCCGCCTATGATGGCAAAGTCATCAATCTCTACATGACCGGCAACTTGCACAGCATTAACCAAAATACAATTATCTCCAATCACACAGTCGTGCGCTACGTGCACATAGGCCATCAGCAGACAATTTTTTCCGATTACAGTTTTGTATTTATCGTTGGTACCGCGGCTTATGGTAACATACTCGCGAATGGTGGTATTATCACCGATATGCGTCTCTGTTTTTTCACCACCGTATTTGAGATCTTGCGGAACTGCTGAAATAGAAGCCCCAGGAAATATGCGCACATTTTTGCCTATGCGCGCACCATCAAAAAGGGTAACTCCCGGACCAATCCAGGAACCTTCTCCTATTTCCACATCGCTGTATACAGTTGCAAAGGGTTCTACAGTTACATTAGCGCCAATCTTGGCACCCGGATGTATGTTGGCCATGGCTTGATTCATGAATCTTTTCTAACTATGCTGGCGGTCATGGTACCTTCACAAGCAAGGGTATTACCAACAAATGCACGACCATACATTTTGGCGATGCCTCTTTTTATAGGTGCTACCAGGTCACACTGTATTACCAATGTATCTCCGGGAAGTACCATTTTTCTGAATCGGAAATTTTCGATTCCAAGAAAGTATGTCCAGTAATTATCAGGATCAGGCACTGTATTCAATACTAATATTCCGCCAACCTGCGCCATTGCTTCTATTTGCAAAACGCCTGGCATAACCGGGTTTCCGGGAAAATGCCCCTGAAAGAAGGGCTCATTCATGGTTACATTTTTAACACCTGCTACGCTGATGTCATCCAGATGAATGATTTTATCTATCAACAGGAATGGGTAGCGATGTGGAAGGATGTTTACAATATCTTTAATCTCTCTTACCGGGGGTAAGTTGGGATTATACTTAGGAACCCCGCGTTTTGCGGCTTCCATAGCAGCCTTTTTCAATTTTTTGGCAAAGGCAACATTGGCTGCATGCCCAGGTCTGGCGGCTAATATTTGCGCTTTAAAGGGTCTTCCAACCAAGGCTAGGTCTCCTACAATATCCAGAAGTTTATGTCTGGCAGGTTCATTCTTATACCTGAGCTCAACATTATTTAAGATGCCTTCTTTCTTCACCTCAACCTTAGGTTTATTTAGCATTTGCGCGATGTTGGCAAGCTCTTCTTCCTTTACAACTCTGTCAACAATTACAATGGCATTGTTTAAATCACCACCTCTTATCAGGTTGTTTTTGTAAAGCATCTCAAGCTCATGTAAGAAGCAGAAGGTGCGGCATGAAGCAATTTCTTTATCGAAGTTTTGAATATCATTAAGTGATGCATGCTGGCTTCCTAAAACCGGAGAGTTATAATCAATCATCACGGTAATGCGGTAATCATCTAATGGCAACGCAGCAAGTTCAACATTACGTGAGGGATCGCGGTAGAAAATACTATCCTGCACTTCAAAGAAATCTCTTAAGGCATTTTGCTCTT
>DAOLDI010000487.1:0-2453 GCA_035327445.1 Cyclobacteriaceae bacterium
GGTATGTGTTAATTCCCGCATCACAAAACGAGAGCTGCTTATCGGTTCTCCGTCAATGTAAAAGCTATAGACACATGAGAGACAAGCCAGGTTGCGCAAGTGTTCATCAGGAAAATCATCAGCAATTTCCAGGCGTTTCAGGTTATCGGGGCAACGCTTTAATGTACCTGCCTCAAACTGCTTTATGTGCGGCAAAAATACTTGAAGCGCAGCCTCAGTAATGTTGGCCGATTGTATATGCGCCCAGGTACTGTAACGCTTTGCGGGCTGATCTCGGTAATAGCCATCAATAGCAGAGTAACCCAAACGCATTTGATAGACAGAAGGATTACTGAAAGGAATATCAGCACCAGGCATTACCATAAAATAAGTGATCACTACATAGACAAGCATGAAGCCTGCAAAACGCCAGCGGTTAATGTTACTGATGAGTCCGTAATAAATTCCCCTGTAAACTGGAGCCATCGTGATATAGCTCATAAAGCGATAAGGGTACCGGTAAATGCGCCAAAACCAGGGAATGCGTTTTAGCCAACCCATCGTTACAAAATCGATAAAGTAGGGTAAGGCAATCAGCAGGCTCATGATCTGGAGAAAAATATCAAGCCAGTTATCCATTTGAAGTACAACTGGAAACACAGTAATGATTCCAAAAGACAAAAACAGGATAAAGATGAAGTAAATGCACAATGATATGGTTGCCATCACAAATAAAAAGGCGGTGGCATACACCGTACTGCAAATGTTTTCTAACCTTATAATGCTCTGCTCAAAATTGGCAATAGCCGATATACGTTTGGTAAACCAGGGCTGCATTTTCAAACGCCCAGTTTGAATGCCCTGCGGATAAACATAGCTGAGGCCTACAAAGCTGATCCACAAACTGCGCATGATGAGGTGGAAGATGAGGCCGGCAATTAACCAATAGGTGCTGAGGGTGAGGGTATCAAAAATATTATCATCAATATTACTGGAGTAGAAGTAAAACATGGCGGTGCGTTCTTCAAGCCAATAATGCAATTGCTTAAGCAGGCGGGGAACCTGGGTAAGTGCCAGCAATACAATACCTGAAATTAATATCTCAGGCTCCCAGCTTCCTTCCTGGGTGCGCTTGAGCCAGCGAGGTGCAACACCATCTGTTGATTTTATTTTGCTCATACTAAATCGAAAGTTAAAGAAGATGCTTAATTGCACAAATATTAAACACGATTAAGATTTTATCGTTTCTTAATATAATTAGCGCAATAACTTATGTTTAGCATGATATACTACTTAAAGAGATCCATAAAGGCATTTATTATTTTCAGCATAATCATGCTGTATGCAAATATTACGCATGCGCAAAATCGCATTCAGGGCAGGGTAATCAGTGAGGTAACAGGCGAGCCCATTCCCTATGCCAGTGTATTTTTTGCTAATACCACTTTTGGCAGCAGTACAGATTTGAATGGGCGTTTTGTCTTCTCCAACTTTCCGCCAGGTAAATATGATCTGTCAGTAAGTTATGTGGGCTATAAAGCGTACAAGCGCGCACTTGAATTCAGTCAGAATCAAACTATAGAATTTGATATCATACTTAGCGAAGAAGTGACTGAACTTTATGCCATTACCGTTAAACCCGACACCGCTAATTGGCAAAGAAATTACCAAAGCTTTAAACTTCATTTTTTAGGAACAAGCCGCTTTGCAGAAAAAGCGCTGATTCAAAACCCTGAAGACATACATTTATATTATGACGCAAGCACATCTGTATTGGTGGCACATGCCAGGAAACCCATCATTATTGACAACCCGCTTACCGGTTATCGTATTTATTATTACCTGGATCGATTTGAGTACAATGGTAAGGCAGGTTTCATAGAAATATTTGGTGTACCGCAATTTGAATTACTGAAAGCAAAAAATAATGCAGAGCAGAGAAAATGGAAACGCAACCGACAAGATATTTATGAAGGCTCTCTAATTCATTTTACCCGCTCGTGGCTGGCGCAAAATTGGATTGAAGAAGGATTTAGTGTGGCCCGAATGTATCGCATACCCAATAAAGAGAGGCCATCAGAGGCTTTCTTGTCGGCTAAAATCAATCAGCTGCGCAGTACATTATTGCATGATGAGTCTGGCCTCAATATGAAAATCAAGAACTCCTTAAGAGATAGTTTGAGTTACTACATTTCATTGAGATCTAAACCCGTTGTGATTGACAGTGTATTAAATGAAAAATTAACAGGCGCTGAATTTACAGCAGCTGCTGCACAGGAAATTAAAGATTTTAGCGGCTTGCTTCAGGTGAGGTATCGCAAAAATGAAGATCAGCGCTATGCTGCCATTGTAGGGAGAGCAGGTAAGGTTCTAAAACAGAAATCAATTGTGCAGGTGAGAGCACCTTTGAAGTTGTATAGCAATGGGTATTATGAAGATGTGCAAAGCGTATTTCTGGAACAATACTGGTCATG
>DAOLDI010000488.1:0-2453 GCA_035327445.1 Cyclobacteriaceae bacterium
ACCTGGAGGTAGGTTCAGGCACGCAGGCTGAGCAGACCGGGAAAATCATGATGGCTTTTGAAAAAGAACTCATGGCCAACCCTTGTAACCTGGTAATGGTGGTAGGCGATGTGAATTCTACCATGGCTTGCAGCATTGTTGCCAAAAAACTGAATACCAAAGTGGCCCATGTAGAAGCCGGCATCCGTTCTTTTGATATGGAGATGCCTGAAGAAATTAACCGCATTGTAACAGATGCGCTGGCAGATTATTTTTTCACTACATCAGAAATTGCAAACAAAAACCTACTGGCAGCAGGTGCGAAGCCTGAGCAAATATTTTTTGTAGGCAACACTATGATCGATACCCTCTTAAGTAATCTGCCCCGCATCAAACAACCTGATATCTGGCAAAGTCTGCACTTGCAGGAGAAATCTTATTACTTGCTTACGTTGCATCGTCCTTCAAATGTGGATGATGAAAATCGTTTTGATGCTTTGATGAAGGAGATCGTGAAAGGTGCCGCTGGCCGACAATTAATTTTTCCGGTGCATCCGCGCACGCGCAAAATGATTGAAGGAAAAAACTATGCAGGATTATCTGTGATTGATCCCTTAGGCTACCTGGAGTTTATCTACCTGGTCAAAAATGCCCGCGCGGTAGTAACTGATTCAGGCGGCATACAAGAAGAGACTACCGTTTTAGCTGTGCCCTGTCTTACGCTGCGCAATAATACCGAGCGACCAGAAACCATGAGCATCGGTAGCAATGAATTGATAGGAGATGATTTTGATAAACTGGCTAAAGCATTTCAACAGGTTGAAGCAGGACAATGGAAAAAGGGAGGCATACCACCACTTTGGGATGGACAAACCGCATCAAGAATTGTCGGCATCCTCAAAAATCTGAAATAAATAATCCGGCATCTAAAATCTTGAATCTGGAATTAATGCCAATAAGTTAAGCTCCTCATACTTTCCTCTCCTTTGGAGAGGATAAAGCTGAGGTCATAAAAAAACAGCTTAACTTAATGGCATTCAATCTTGAATCTCAAAATCATTTCATCCGCTCAGGATTCTCTTTGAGAAATGCCCCCCATGATTTACTTTTTCTGGCTGTGTTGCCCGATTGGAAATGATGACAAAGCGCCACGGCAAGGGCATCGGTAGCATCCAGCAGTTTCGGGCTTTCCTTGAATTTTAAGAGCGTCATCAGCATGGCAGCAACTTGTTCTTTGCTGGCATTACCCTTACCTGTTACTGATTGCTTAACTTTTTTTGGAGCGTATTCTGTGATAGGTATTTCCCTGAACAAGGCTGCAGCCATGGCCACACCCTGCGCCCTGCCCAGCTTGAGCATCGACTGCACATTCTTGCCATAGAAGGGAGCTTCTAGCGCAACTTCATCGGGGTGGTATTCATCAATCAGATTGAGTACTCGTTCAAATATTTTTTTCAGCTTTAATTCATGCCCTTCATATTTTGAAAGTTGAATTACGCCAAATTGAATAAGCTTAATCTTATTCACTTTTGCTTCAATTAATCCGTAGCCCATTACATTTGTACCCGGATCAAGACCTAAAATGATTTTTTCCTGCGAAGCTTTTTCTATCTTTCTCACGCAGGCAAGTTAAACATATGCAAGCAACTCTCACAAAAACACAAAAATCCATATGGCTGCTCATCAAGTTGCTTGTATTAATAGGAGCTTTTGTCTTTTTGTATATCAAGTTAAAGGACAATCCTAACCTCGATAAAATATTTCTCATCAGGCTTGAGCTCATTTGGCTAACACAATCCTGGTACATGATAGCCCTGCCCATTGTACTTATGCCGCTAAACTGGTTGTTGGAAGCTGCCAAGTGGCGAGTACTTGCTGCGCCTGTTGAAGAACTCAGTATTGGCAGGGCCCTGGCCGGAGTTTTGGCTGGTTTAAGCCTTGGTTTTGTTACACCACGGGCTTTGGGCGATTATGCAGGCCGAGTCATGTATAGTCAGTCGGCAGAGCGCTATAAGCTGGTAGGTGCAGTTATGATGGGCAGAATAGCGCAGTTTTTCGCTACAGTGTTTTTTGGATTGTGGGGTTTGATGTACTTCTTCATGTTCGACTTTGATTTATTTACACTGATTGCCGCAATTGCAAGTTTTATTTTACTTGCTGCACTCAGCATAACACTGTTACAAATGCTGGTGCTCTCAGCCGGCATCAGATCAAAGTTGGGGAAATGGGTGCAACAGTATTTTGGTTTGCTTGCAAGTTATCATAGGAAAGACCTGCTTCGGGTACAGTTTATAGCCATGTTGCGCTACATGGTTTTTGCCACCCAGTTCTATATATTATTCAGGTTGTTAAACATCTCTTTATCTGATGCCATTACCCTGGCAGGAATAAGCTGGACACTTCTGTTGAAATCTATTTTACCCACATTTAATTTTCTCAGCGATTTAGGCGTGCGCGAAGCAGCAGCGCTATAT
>DAOLDI010000489.1:0-2452 GCA_035327445.1 Cyclobacteriaceae bacterium
GTGGGCTATCGTTTTGTTGAAAAAGGATTTTTGAAAAATAGCGCCTTAGAACTAGTTCCGCAAAGTCTGCGCCTGCATTAATTTTCTTTTTTCTTCGGATAATCAAAGAATAATAATTCGCCTTGGCCAAAATCAAGTTCTTTCCATGAATTAGTTTCGAAGGTAATGGCTACAATGCCGCAGGTAGGTACATTGTCAATGTCTTCTTCAACCATTTCATTCACAAAAAATGTAATGCCCGGGTTGTGCGTAACAATAAAGACACTATCCACATTATCCGGAATTTTTTGAATAACATCCAAAATATCATCTTCATCTCCATCATACAGATTCCGGTTGAACTCGATATTGCTTTCAGGAAATGCAATTTCTCTGCAGATGATGCGGCAGGTATCTTGTGCCCGCCTGGCGGGACTGCTGATAACAGCATCGGGATAAACGCCTTTGGCTTTTAGTCTCGCACCCATTTCAGGTGCATTACGCAAGCCACGGTTATTGAGCGGGCGATCAAAATCTGATAGGTTTGGAAAATCCCAACTTGATTTTGCATGACGAACGAGAAAGATAGTTTTCATAGGCATCATCATATTGCAATGTTAATATTCAATTACATGATAAACAATGTGAATACATCAGGTTTAAAACCCGAACATTTCTGATTATAGTATATTTGCAGCCATGTCGAAGCTTAAGCACCTGAGAAGAAGACTTACCTACAGCCTGGTTTACTGGTTGCTCAGGTTTTTTATTTTCTTTTCAAATGTATTGCCCAGAAAGTTATGGATAAAAATGCTGGGAGGTCTTGCTGCATGGATTTATTACATACCCACAAAAACCCGCAGATTGGTATTTGAACATTTACACCTTGCCTTTGCTGAAGAGAAGACTGAGGCCGAGATTAAGCAAATTGCCAAAAATGTTTTTAAAATGCTGGGCAGAAATGCTGCGGATATCATCAGGGCCGCCAAAGAACAGCCAGATGCTTATTATACCAACATAATTGAGCTGCACAATTTTGAAATTCCCGAAGCTGTTAAAGCTTTAAATCAGGCTATCATATTTGTGGTACCACATATAGGAGCTATTGAAATACTGGCCAATGAAGTTGCCCGCAGAGGTTACAAACCTTACATTATTGGTACACCCTTGAAAGATGAACGATTGAATAATTTGTTATGGCAGCAACGTGCCCGCTATGGTGCAACACCCATTGTAAGAGGTGAAGAAACCCTGCGCTTGTTAAAAATATTATTGTCTGGTGGATCTGTTGCTTTATTGATTGACCAGGACACAAAAGTGAAAAGCTGCTTTGTGAATTTTTTCGGTAAACCAGCCTCAACACCTATAGGTGCTGCCACACTTGCTTTAAGAACTAAGGCAATTGTTATACCGGCTTATATTTATATGGATGATAAGCTCAAGCATCACATCCATTTTTACAAGCCTGTTGAATTGATCAGAACAGATAATATGGAAGCGGATATTGTTGCCAACACACAGTTATTCACTTCTATAATTGAATCGCAAATCAGAAAGCATCCTGAACAATGGGTGTGGATGCACAGGAGGTGGAAAACAAAACCCGGTAATCAGCTTTGATCAGAGCCAAAGAATAAGCTGAATGGCTTCAGCGTTTTATCGTTCTCCAGTAAAATTTTAAGAATCCCAACAACAGGAATGAATATTATCATTCCTGAGAAACCCCACATATATCCACCGGCAACAAGCGCAAGTAATACTGCCATGGCATTTATTTCCATCTTGCTGCCAACCAAAAATGGCCGTATCAGGTTCTCTTGAATTAAATTAGAGATATACATAACCATCAGCAAAAAGAAAGTAGCTGAAACAGATTCATTGCTGAGGTAATAGAAAATCAGAATAATGATGAAGCCAATAAAGTTGCCTATGTATGGGATAAGATTTAGGATGGCCAATAAAATGCTAAAGAAGAAGGCATATTCAACACCAAAAATGGAGAGAACAATCATACTGAGTACCGCGCAAACAATTACCATTAAAAAGGTACCAATGAGATAGTTTCTGATGGCCATTTCTGACAAAGCAAAAATGTTGTTAATCTTTAACAGACTGTCACCGGTGAAACGTGCATTTAGTACTTTTTTCAACAAGCCCCGGTAATACAACATAAAAAACATATAGAGTGGGGTGATGGTAAAGATTACAAGTCCGCTACCTACAGTACTCAGACTATTTACCATCCATCCAGCAATATTTTTTACGCTGTCATCAGCAAGACGATCAAATTCAAGATTGGCTTTCAAGGGCAAACCAGAAAACGCTTCAATGTCATCAATAACATTTATTACAAGTTGTCTTAGCTTTAATTGAATGGTGGGTACATCTTGCAGAATTCTCATGGCTTCAGAGAATAAAAAGAAAATAACCAGGCCGCTTAGGCTGATGAACACCAGCACAATTAACATGCAGG
>DAOLDI010000490.1:0-2447 GCA_035327445.1 Cyclobacteriaceae bacterium
AAGTACTGGAAGACGGGTATGGGAGAAATGTTCCGCTCATTTTCAAAAGCAGCATTTACTAAGGCCCTTCAAAAATTAATTCCTGAAATTCAATCAAATGATTTGATGGATGGAGGTGCTGGTGTACGTGCACAAGCCTGCGACAGAACTGGCGGACTGGTGGATGATTTCATGATTCTGGAAAATGAGAAAGTGATTAATGTTTGTAATGCGCCATCTCCTGCAGCAACATCTTCTCTATCCATTGGCGAAACAGTTGCTGCTTTAGCATTAAAGAGGTTATAAATATCCTGAAAGAAATCAATAGAACACTGATAGTACGGATTGAAACTGATAACAGTTAGTGAAGACCTGTAAAAATCAGTGTTATCCCTGTTCTGAATTTAATCTGTCTTTATCGCAGTTATTTCAATTTCAACCATTAAGTCAGGATCAATTAAGCCACTTACCTCAATCATTGATGAAGCCGGTTTAATATATTTAAAAAACTCTCCGTGTGCACGACCAACTTCTTCCCATTGCTTAATATTGGTAACATACATGCGCGTGCGCACCACATCTTTCATTTCCATGCCTGCCTGCTGTAGTACCCTTTCTATCTTCTGAAAAATATATTTGGTCTGTTCATAGGCGCTTCCCTTGCCCACAATATGGCTTTGGTCGTCTACTGCGGTAGTACCGGCAACCTCTAAAACATTACCTACCTGCACGGCACGGCAATAGCCAACTATGTCTTCCCATTTGGCGCCTGTGGTGTAATTCCTTCTTTTATTCATGGACTATAAATTTTTATTCAATAACTACTTTTCTTGATTAAGCACTTCGAGGTCCCGATGCTTCGGGATTTAACCGCTCCAAGGGTTAATTCGCTCAAAGGGTTTGCTTAACTTGCCCCTAATATCAAGAGCGTAAAGCATGTTAACAAGCGATGAGTTATTTCGTTACAGCCGGCAATTGGTCTTGCCTGATTTTGGTAAACAAGGCCAGGAAAAACTGAAGCAGGCCAAAGTGCTTGTAATAGGTGCCGGAGGACTAGGCGCGCCAGTTTTGCTGTATCTCGCTGCGGCAGGTGTTGGCCACATCGGTATTGTTGATCATGACAATGTTGATATTTCCAATCTGCAAAGACAAGTTCTTTTCTATACAGCTGATATTGGCAAAAGCAAAGCTGAAACTGCTGCGACTAGATTACACGAACTCAATACTGAAATTCAAATCAAGGTCTTTAAGGAAAAACTTATTGCAGAAAACGCATTAAACATCATCAAACAATTTGATGTAATTGTTGATTGCAGCGACAACTTCCCTACCCGCTACTTACTAAACGATGCCTGTGTATTGTTAGACAAAGTACTCATATATGCTTCTGTCTTCCGGTATGAAGGTCAGCTAGCGGTGTTCAATGGTAAAAAATCTGATGGCAATCATTACCCCAATTACCGGGACCTATTTCCTGAGCCACCCTCACCTGGCACGGTAATGAATTGCGAGCAAGGCGGTGTGCTGGGGGTGTTGCCTGGCTTAATTGGTTGCATGCAGGCTAATGAAGTAATAAAACTTATTGCAAGTAGCGGAGATGTGTTGCATGGCAGGTTATTGATTTTCGATACCTTGAGTATGCAGCAGCAAATCATCCGCATACCCGAAAGAAACAGCCGACTGCAGATAAAATCATTGATTGATTATGAAGAATTTTGTGGTTTAAAAACAAAACATACATATTCGGGCATGAAAGAAATAACAGTTCAGGAATTAAAAGCCATGAAAGACAGTGGCGAAGATTTTCAATTAATAGATGTACGTGAAGATTATGAAGTTGAAACCTCAGATATAGGAGGAGAATGGATTCCTATGGGAGATATTCCTGAGAATGTCGGAAAAATTTCAAAAGCCAAAAAAGTAATTATTCATTGCCGCAGTGGCGGACGCAGCGGTAATGTAGTGCAGTGGCTGGAAAAAAATCATGGCTTTAGTAATCTATACAATTTAAAAGGTGGAATTGTTTCCTGGGCAACAGAAATAGACCCAGATATGGAAGTAGCTTAAGTCTCTGCTTCCTCGGCCTTTTTAATAAACAAGGGTCCTAAAAAAGTACCTGCAAGTAATCCAATTAGTGCTGCCAGTAATCCGTACACAAGCGGATAAATTTCTGTATCCAATAAAATACAGCTTACCCAAACAATCATTCCGCAAGCCATAGATACCAATGCACCAATT
Source organism: Cyclobacteriaceae bacterium (assembly GCA_035327445.1). Taxonomy (GTDB): domain Bacteria; phylum Bacteroidota; class Bacteroidia; order Cytophagales; family Cyclobacteriaceae; genus DAOLDI01. The sequence continues at coordinate 2,218 of DAOLDI010000490.1, forward strand.
GAATTGGCTTTGTGCCAGTAAAGCGCGGCCGTCATTGGTACAAATAAGGAAACCAAACTGAAGATGGAAGATTCAGCCACCAATTCATACACATTTGTTTTCCAGCAAGCCAGTAATGTTGCAATGGCACTCATGCCTAATACTGCCAGGCGTGTTAACATCAGCATTTGCTTATCACTCAGACTTTCTTTGCGCAAAGGCTTAATGATATTTTCTGATAATATAGATGC
>DAOLDI010000491.1:0-2443 GCA_035327445.1 Cyclobacteriaceae bacterium
CAAGTGGTAAATCAGATACAAGACATTTATCGAAAACTTTTAGCAGGGGCAGATTGGGATGAACTTTGCAGCAAGTATTCTGATGATGCTAACACCAAATTTAATGGCGGTAAATTCAAGGCCTTCGGAGTTGGCGCATTTGCAAGTGTGCCAGAGTTTGAGACAATGGCCTTTAGCATGTATGAGCCCGGCACTTACAGTAAACCATTCACTACAGCTTATGGCTGGCACATCATTAAATTAATTGATAGAATTTCTTTGCCGACATATGATCAATTGGCTCCCACGCTGCGCAGTCGAATCAGCAGAGATGAGCGCGTTGCTATTTCAAAAAAACAGCAAACACAAAAATTGCTTAAGCAATATAGCTATACGGAGAATGAGCAAGTGAAGAACAGCATGTTATTAGCGGCAGACTCTTCATTAAACAAAGCCAGCTGGAGGAGACAAGTTGTCAATAGTGCAGATTATGTAGCTACACTGGCTGATCAAAAAATTAGTTTGCAAGATTTTTACCAATACGCAGAGAAAAATCAGCAGCCAAACATGATGCAGCCTGCTGCATATATGCAGCAGTTGTATGATGGCTTTTTGGAAAAAATGGTTTTAGATTTAGAAGAGCAGCGACTGATCAGAGAAAATAAAAGCTTTGCTTTATTGCTGAAAGAATATGAAGAAGGTTTGCTATTGTTTGATATCATGGAGCGCATGGTGTGGAACAGGGCAGTAATTGATACCACGGGCTTGAGGGCATTTCATGAAGTTAATCGTTCAAACTATAACTGGAATGAACGGGTGAAGGCCAGTATATTTGCCCATAAAGACAAAAACATATTGCAAAAGATCGAATCAATTGCTGCAAATGAGAAAGCTTTAATGGCTTATCGCGATGAACATAAAATCAGTTATGTTGCTGATGCGTTTGAAAAAGGTCAGAGTGAAGTACTCGATGCCCTCACATGGACTCCGGGTAATTATTTTTACCAATTGAAAGATTTGCATTATTATATTCAAATTCACGAAATTCTAAGTCCGACAGAGAAGAGCCTTGAAGAAGCAAGAGGAGAACTTATAGCTGATTATCAGGAGTACCTGGAGAATCAATGGCTTAATCACTTGCAACAGAAATATCCGCTGAAGCTTAATGAAAAGGTAAAAAAATATGTGGTATCGGTTTTACAGCAATAACGTTGGCTTTTTGTTGATTTTAGTGCTGACAAGTTCATGCGAGTTGATACAGATGAAGCGGCAACAACAGGCTGATCAGTCGCGCATTGTGGTGGCCAGGGTGCAAAATACTTATCTCTATAAAGATGATCTTGATAACCTGGTTAGCGCGGGTATTAGCAAAGATGACAGCACATCAAGAGTTGAGGCTTACATTGATAACTGGACAAGAAAACAGCTGATTATTCACGATGCGCTCAGAAAAATCAATATTGATGAAGCAGAGGTTGAAAGAAAAATACTTGATTACCGTTATAGTCTGATAGGTTATGAATATCAGACTTATTATGTAAAGAAAAATCTGAATACCGAAGTAAGTGAAGAGGAGATTAACACCTATTATCAACATAACATTGACAACTTTTTATTGAAGCAGAATATTGTGCAGGGTACTTATATAAAAGTATCCAGAAGTGCCCCACGTACCGAGAAAATCAAAGGCATGATTTTGTCAAAAAATGAGAACGAGAAACGTGACCTGAAATCTTATTGCCTCAGCTTCTCTACTGCCTACCATTTAGGCGATTCTGCCTGGGTGGTTTTTGATGAAATGGTGAAGAATTCGCCTTTGGCAGAAATACCCAACAAAATCCAGTTTTTGAGAACCAATCCTTATTATGAGACTTCAGATAATGAGTTTTTGTATTTTCTTAAAATTGATGCCTATCGCATTTCAGATGATGTATCGCCCCTGGAATTTGTAAAAGATGACATCAAAAACATTATTTTAAACAAAAGAAAAGTAGAACTTGCGAAACGTTTGGAAGAAGAAGTGTATGAAAATGCAGTCAGAAATAAAGACTTTGAAATTTACAGGAATTAAGTTGCTCCTTTTACTATTCTTGAGCACACCCCAGTTGCTGAAGGCACAGGAAACCGGTGGTTTTGTGGTGGATAAAATCATTGCCAAGGTTGATAATTACATTGTTTTAAAATCAGAATTAGACCAGCAGTATCAGCGCTACGTTACCAATGGCGGTACACCTTCTACAGAGGCCCGTTGTGGTATGCTGGCCCAGTTAATAAGCGGAAAGCTTATGGTGGCTAAGGCTGAAATTGACTCGGTAATTGTACCCGATGCCCAGGTTGAAGGCGCCATTGGGGGCAGAATGCAAATGATAATGGAGCAGTATGGCGGCTCAATTGAACAGATTGAACAGATATACGGTAAAAGTGTAGAGCAATTTAAAAATGAATTTAGAGATCAGATTCGTGA
>DAOLDI010000492.1:0-2432 GCA_035327445.1 Cyclobacteriaceae bacterium
ATGCGAGCCGGTGAAGAAATGTAGCACCGGAATATTCTTTAAATAAAATGAGGTATGATCTGATGGCCCAACACCCGAAGAATCTGTTCTGATTTTTACTTGTTCGTTTTCTAAACCTTTGATTAATGTTTCCCATACCGGACTGGTACCTGTGCCATGCACCATCAGCATTTTGCTTTGCTCATCCAAACGACCAATCATATCCATGTTGATCATGTAGTTAACTGTGCTTAAATCAATTAATGGATTTTCAGTAAAGTATTTTGAGCCGATGAGTCCCAACTCTTCGCCTGAAAAGCAGATAAACAAAAAGTTATTTTTCTCTTTTACTTTATTTGTACTGTAATACCGCGCCAGTTCAAGTAAACCCGATACGCCAGAGGCATTGTCATCGGCACCATTATATATCATGCCTTTGGAGTTGGCTTCTAATGATCCACTCTGATGTCCTAAACCAAGATGATCATAATGCGCCCCAATGATGATGGTTGATTTGGCTTTGTTATCCAGGTAGGCAATTACATTGTACCCTGTTCCGGCTTCTTCCTGAGCTTCTGATTTGAAACTAAATGCTTGTTGATAGCTTTTACCAACTGTTTTAAGTTTCAACTTTTTAAACTCGGATTCAATATAGGCTGCTGCCATTTTTTCACCTTCCGTACCTGTGCCTCGACCTTGCAATGAGTCATTTGCTAATATGCGTATATGTGTGCGAAGTTTAATTTCATCAATCTCTTGCGCGAACAGGAGAACCGAAGAAACAAATAGAAAAAATAACAAGCTGAGCTTTTTCATGAGGTGGTAAAATTTGATGCAAATATATAACTTGAAGCTCTCTTAAAAATATAAATATTGAAGCCACTCCCGAGTCTTCGAGAGAGCACAAAGGTTTACACTCCCGAGACCTCCGGAGGACACAAAGCACTATTATTCAGATGGTTTCTACTTTGGGAACTTTGTGCCTTCTTCGTGTACGCTGTGGTTAAACTAATTTTTGAGATGGCTTATATTGAATCAGCCTAAGTGAAATAGTATTCGAAAGGTAATTTTAAGACAGGGGTAAATGCAAAAACCACTTTGCAAGCGCCTTCCAGAAAATGAGGTTGTGAAATGAAAGCACAGAGATATGGTAAATCAGCAGTATGCCTAATACAAGAGGAAAAATCAGACGCTTGTTTTTGCGCCAGTCCCATATGCTGAGTGCAATCAAAATTACATTGGCTAAAGCAAAACCGAATACAGGCACAATAGGGTAGCGGTCGATAGTGGGTGCGTACTGTACCAGCCAACGAAAGTTACCAAAAATAATACGATCGGTAATGGGTGTGAACAAGGGGAAGATTGTACAAAGCATAAATCGCGCATGCGTAAGTGCATCTTTGCGGTAATAAATGGCAAGTCCGTAAATCAATGCAAAAATTATGGTTGCGTTCAGCATCAAGGCAAAATTGGAAAGCACGATATCGGGTAAAAATGTTTTCGCAGGGCTCAACCTGAAATGTATGAGACGCAAGGTTGAAATGATTAGTAAGGGAACAAGCATATAAGATGCTTTACCAATAATACGATGCCACTTTCTTTTATTGTTTCGGATGAGCCAGGCTTGTGCAATCAGCATCCAGCACCAGAGTGTCATCAAAATGCCATGCGTGTGATTGTGAAACGTGGGTTGATCGGTCAACCTTGAGTAATAGCTGCCCCAGAAAGCCCATAAGGCAAATCCAAAAAAGAGGATGAAGTAAAATACAGTATTGCGATAAAGAAATTGGTGTTGATTCATTTATTCCTCCCTCAGGTTTTCAGCCGGATTGGTTTTGGCAGCAGCCAGCGTTTGTAATCCGGTGCTGAGCAATAATACAAAAACCATGATGAATACCGGCCAGATAAAATAAAAAGGACTTATCGCGATTTTATACGCAAAACTACCCAGCCATTTGTCAGACCAAATGTAAATGATAGTCCAGGCAAGCAGGGTAGAAATTACAATCACGCCTAAAAAATCAGTATACACCCAAAGGATGATTTGCCGAACGGATCCACCAAAAACTTTTCTGATGCTGATTTCTTTTCTCTTTCGCTCCATCATAAAACCACTGAGGCCTATTAAACCAATTCCGGCTATGATGAGTGCGATAACTGCGAAATATTGATAAGCCTCACTTAATAATTTTTCTGCACTGTAAAGCTGTTTTACCTGATCTGAAAGATATACATACTCCATAGGAAATCCCGGAAAATAATGCTGCCAGTTTTTTTCCAGTTCGCTGATGGCCAAAGACTCTTCACCTGAACTTAATTTGATGGATACAAAGCGGAATGTGGGTGTGAAGGGGTAGATAATCAGCGGACTAAAACCATCGTGTAAACTGGTATGATTAAAGTTATTAACAAGGCCTACAATTTTTCCTTTCACTTTGCCTGTTACCTGCTGA
>DAOLDI010000493.1:0-2420 GCA_035327445.1 Cyclobacteriaceae bacterium
AGAATTGTAATCGCCTATAAAATCATTATGGGCAAAAGCACGCTTATAAACTACTTTTGATCGGATTTCCTGGCCTGTTAGTTTTTCTAACCTCTCCATTACCATTTTGTAATATTTTTCCCTGGTGGCCTCCTCATCCTGAAGTCCGGGCGCTGTTGGAATCAAAATGAAGACATTTTCATGACCGGCAGGGGCAGCGGTGTTATCACTTTTTGAAGTACAACAAACATAAAATAGTGGGTCGCTCGGCCACTGGGGTTCATCATAGATTTCCTGCGCGTGTTTGGTGAAATCTTTATCGAAAAATAGGTTATGGTGCAGCAGATTTTTCAATTCGGTATTAATACCCAAATAGAAAATTAAGCTACCGGGTGCCATCACACGTTTATCCCAATACTCGGGGCTATACTTTCTGTGGCTCTTTGGCAAGAGTTGTTGTTCTACATGATGATAATCTGCGCCTGCAATGATGTAATCAAATACAAAAGATTGTCCCTTTATTTTCAAGGCGCTTGCTTTATTGTCCTTTACTTCAATGGCTTCAACTGTATGGTTATACTGAAATTTAACACCCAGACTTTCTGCAACTGACACCATGGCTTCAACAATTTTATGCATGCCACCTTCTGGGTACCAGGTACCCAAAGTCATGTCTGCATAATTCATCAAGCTATATAATGCTGGTGTTTTGGAGGGCTTGGCCCCCAGGAATAAAACCGGAAATTCAAGCAGTTGAATGAGTTTCTCATTTTTAAAGTGCTTGCGTACATAAGTAGAAATAGATTGCAATACATGCATGCGCAAAAGGCCTTTGGCCAGGCGCATATCTAATAATTCTGTGAGTGATAGTCCTGGTTTGTAAACCAGATCATTTATGCCAACTTCATATTTGTAGGCGCTTTCAGCCAGAAACTTTTGCAATTGTTTGGCACTACCAGGCTCAATAGATTCGAATAATGATTTTAATTCATCCAGATTTGCCGGAAGATCCAACCAATCATTTTCAGCAAAATACACCCGATAGGAGGGATCAAGTCTTTTTAATGTATAGTAGTCTGAAAGCTCCTTTCCGAATGCCTTAAAAAACTTTTCGAAAACATCAGGCATCCAGTACCAGCTTGGGCCCATGTCAAACACATAGCCATCAACTTCGAATTTTCTGGCGCGTCCTCCTGGTGAGCCATTTTTTTCGAATACGGTAACATGGCAGCCCTCTTTTGCCAGAAAACAGGCTGCCGAAAGGCCCGAAAAGCCTGAACCAATAACAGCAACTTTAGTCATAGACAAAACAAATCAATAAATACTGAATGATAATGATTTGTTTTGTTTATTGTTGATCACGGTATCCGGGTAGTCGCTTTTGAATTTCTTTTCTGGCGTGGAAAATCCTGTTTTTTACGGTACCGATTGGGATGTCCAAATGCTCAGCAATCTCATGGTATTTGTAACCCGTAGTATGCATTTTGAATGGTACCAGCAATTCCTCTCTTACTTCGTTTATTTTTCCAATCATGTCTTTGTACTCATACCTGGTGTCAGGATTCGTAAAAGTATGCTCGTCTTCAACGTTGAGGTAGTATAACTCTTTGGTAGTATCATTAGAAGTTTTGGCGCGCTGATTCTTTCTGTAATTATTAATGTATGTGTTACGCATAATCGTGTACAACCATCCCTTCAGGTTGGTATTCTCGCGAAACTTATCGCGATACATCAAGGCCTTTAGAATGGTATCCTGCACTAAATCCTGCATTTCTTCTTTATCAGAAGTAAACCTGCGGGTAAACATGTGTAGCGTGCTACGTAGTCCTGCTATTTGGTGATTGAATTCTATGGCTGTCATGGCGCTTTTATTTTGTTCAACAAATATATAAATAAGTTAAACATAAAAAAGTTTAAACATGTAAAATATTTTTAAATATTTTTAGAAGGCATCAAATCTAAATAGCTAAAAAAGAGCTTAATTATTGAGAAATTGGCTTAATTCAAGCGAATTTTTGAATATTTTGATGTTTTTGGGCGGATAAATACCCAGTTTACTCATCTGGTAGCCCGATAGCAGGATTTTTACGTTAGGAAATTCTTGTTCAAGTAATTTTAAATATTCATGAACAGACATATTTGACAATTTAGAGGTAATTGAACTGATTAAAAGCTGAGGTTTATGTATTTTCACCACACTTACCAGGTCGGCATGGGGTACATTTTGACCCAGGTAATAGCTTCTGATACCCGCTTTTTTGGTTACATAATGATAGAACAACAAGCCAATTTCATGCAATTCATGCTCTGGCAGGTACAAAACGGCTGTCTTTTGAGAATTGGCAGGTATGCTTAAGCCATCAATGGCAACAATTATCTTTTGCCTTACCAGGTTAGAGATAAAATGCTCTTGAGCCGGGTTGATGTTGCCAGTAAGCCAG
>DAOLDI010000494.1:0-2412 GCA_035327445.1 Cyclobacteriaceae bacterium
TCAGCAAGGTGTAGATTGCATAAAAAATGATGAATAACAGAAATACCCCATACATCACCAGGTCTACCTTGATATAAGCTTTGTATTTATTGTACAGATCTTTAATACCCCTAAGCATTGATGATCAGATTAAGTATTCATTAATAAGCAAATATTGTAAAACCTCAGCCCTATATTGGCGTTTATCAGAAAGTATTTGACAAATTTTAATGTACAGGCATTTAATTGTTCTCTTCCTCGCCCAAATAACATCGGTAAGCTTTTCGCTTGCCCAACAACGTGTAACACTAAGCGGCTATATCAAAGATGCAGCTAATGGAGAAGAGTTAATTGGGGCTACAGTGTACCTGCCCGCCCAGGCAAAAGGTACGGTAAGCAATGCCTACGGATTTTATTCACTCACCCTTACAGCCGGAGCGTATCAGGTACAAGTGAGTTACCTGGGCTACAAAACCCAAAACATTAACCTGGTTTTAACAAAAAATGAAGCCCTCAACATTGAGCTAGCGCCTGAAAGCCTGCGCATGCAAGAAGTTGTAATTAGAGAAGAAGCACCAGATGCCAATGTGGTTGATTTAAAAATGAGTCGCAATCAACTTGATGTGCAAACCATCAAGAAATTGCCTTCTTTATTGGGCGAGGCCGATATCATTAAAACAATACAACTTTTACCCGGTGTAATTTCAGCGGCAGAAGGTACCTCCAGTTTTTTTGTGCGCGGTGGCGGTGCCGACCAGAATTTGATTTTGATAGATGAAGCCCCTGTTTATGACCCTTCACATTTATTTGGTTTGTTTTCGGTTTTTAATACTGATGTAATTAAAGATGCTGAGTTGTATAGAGGAGGTATTCCGGCCATTTATGGCGGAAGACTTTCTTCAATTTTAGATGTACGCACCAAAGATGGTAACAATAAACAGTTTTCGGGCACAGGAGGAATAGGCACATTGGCCAGCAGAATAATGCTGGAAGGCCCCATACAAAAAGACAAAAGTTCTTATTTGCTTTCGGCCAGAAGATCTTATGCAGATATTTTTCTGAAAGCTGCTGGTGAGACCAACCTGGTTTATTTTTATGATGTAAACGCCAAGGTAAACTGGAAGCCCAATAATAAAAACAGGTTTTTTGTGGCGGCCTATTTAGGACGAGACGATTTCAGCTTTGATGATTTATTTGGTTTTGATTGGGGCAATGCCACCTTCACCTTCAGGTGGAATCATTTGTTTAATGAAAGACTGTTTTCAAACACCTCGGTAATTGCCAGTAATTTTGATTATGGTCTTGTGCTTGACGATGCCATACAAGGCTTCAAGTGGACCAGCAATTTGCAGGAGTTTACCCTCAAAGAAGATTTCGGTTATTTTCTTAATCCGCGCAACCAGTTAGACTTTGGTTATCATGTTTCTTACAAAAGATTTTCTCCGGGCAATATTGTACCTACTGCACCTGGTTCAATTTTCACTGAGTTATCAATGCAACGGCAATTTGCATTAGATCAAGCGCTTTACATCAGCAATGAGCAAAAGTTGAGCGATCGGCTAAGTTTAAGTTATGGTTTGCGCCTTAGTATTTTTCAGCAAATAGGTGAAGGAGATATTTATGTGTATGATGATCCGCAAGACAATATCAATATTGTCAGAACTGATACCCTTAGTTTCAAATCGTTTGAAAATATCAAAACCTTTATCAATCCTGAGCCGCGTTTTGCCATGCGGTATTTGCTCAGTCCTACAAGTTCTGTAAAAGCATCATACAACAGAATGATACAAAATACACATTTGATTGCCAGCGGCACCGTGCCATTACCTTTCAATACATGGAACCCAAGTGGCTATTACCTTGAGCCACAAATTGCTGATCAAATTGCTTTGGGATATTTCAGAAATTTAAAGTCAAATGCTTTTGAAGTTTCTGCAGAAGTCTATTACAAGTATATGCAGAACATTACCGACTTTGCTGATAACGCCAATATATTTTTTAATGAAGACCTGGCGGTAGAGTACAGGCAGGGTGAATCCTGGTCTTATGGATTGGAATTATTTGCAGAAAAAAAATCGGGTGACTTACAGGGTTTTATGAGTTACACATTGTCGAAAACGGATAGGTTAGTGCCCGGTGTAAATCTTGACATGATATTTCCTGCTAACTATGACCGCAGGCATGTATTTAACCTGGTAGCTTCTTATGATATGAATACACGCTGGACTTTCGGAACAAACTTTACCTACAGCACCGGCAGACCCATTACCGTGCCGGCAGGTCAGTATGAATTTGGTCCGTATCGTCCTGATTATATCACAGAGAGAAATGGATACCGCCTTCCGGCTTTTCATCGCTGGGATTTATCTGCAACCTTTAATCCGAAGAAAAATGAAAACAGAAGATGGCAGGGTGCCTGGATATTCTCTGTTT
>DAOLDI010000495.1:0-2412 GCA_035327445.1 Cyclobacteriaceae bacterium
CTGACCGTTCTTGCCCTGAAAGCCGTTTTCAATCAGCCATTGTCTTACAAATTCTTTCGATAATTGTTTTTGTGCTTCGCCACGTGCTTGTCTTGCAGCATAGCCATCGGCATAGAAGTAGCGCGATGAATCAGGCGTGTGCACTTCATCAATCAGTAAAATTTTATCCTGAAATTTTCCGAATTCATATTTGGTGTCCACCAAAATTAATCCCTGCTTCGCGGCCATCTCTGTGCCTTTGGCAAAAAGTTTTCGGGTGTAATTTTCCAACTGCATATAATCTGCTTCGCTTACAATGCCTTTGGCGATGATGTCTTCGCTTGAGATGTCTTCATCATGACCTTCTTTGGCTTTGGTGCTTGGCGTAATGATAGGCGCTGGTAATGGATCATTTTCTTTCAGCCCTTCGGGCAGGGGCACACCACACAAAATGCGCTTGCCTGCTTTGTATTCTCTCCAGGCATGCCCGGCCAGGTATCCGCGTATTACCATCTCAACAGCAAATGCTTCGCACTTGTAACCAATGCTTACGTTCGGATCTGGCGAACTGATTAACCAATTAGGCACTATGTCTGCTGTTTCTTGTAAGTTATAAGCGGCAATCTGGTTGAGTACGCGACCTTTGTCTGGAATAGCGCGAGGCAGAATTACATCAAATGCAGAAATGCGATCACTGGCTACCAGGGCAAGCAGGTCATCAAAAAAATATACATCTCTTACTTTACCACGATAAAAACCGGTTTGTCCTTCAAACCTGAAATGGGTTTCTTTAATTGCTTTCATCTGTTTCTTCTTCAGGCTCTGTAATTTCTACAATCACGCCTGCATTATATAAAATAGTTCTCAGCCATGCTCCGGCTTCATCATATTCTTTCCACTCTTTGTTTTTTTTGTTGGAGATATATGCTCCGCTTTCTTTCAGCTGTCCGTTGGGGTAGTATAATTCAAAGGTGCCATGTCTTCTGCCAGATTTGAATTCGCTGATGCTTTCAATCTTACCATTCTCATGATAAGTTTTAGCGGTACCATTCAGCATGTTGATTTTATAAGGCTCTTCAGATGCTGTTTTACCATTGCTGAAATATGTAAATCGATTTCCCGAAAGTTTACCCATTTCATATGATTCTTTGATGCGGGGCGTTTTGCCATCTTCATGGAAGTACGTCCACACACCATGCGGCAGGTTTTTGCGGTACTTCTTTTCTGTTATCATGCGCTCTTGTTCATCAAAGGTCTGCACAATGTAATCAACACCAATGCCAATGGTCTCGCGGGTTTTTAATTTGCCGTTTGCATGATACTCTTTACTTGTACCTACGCGCTGGCCCTGGTTGTATTTGTATTCATGTTTAATGGATCCATCCGGATAGTAACCTAAATTTTCGCCATGCAGGTAGCCATTCATATAGTTACCCAGTAACAAGAGTTGCCCTTCTTCACTGTAATTTCTGAAGGTTCCGCTTTTGGCGCCATCGGCCATTTCAGAAATGGTTTCCAGTTGTCCGTTCGGATAGTAAGTTTTGAAATACCCGCTCAACACACCATTGCGGTAATTGCCTTCGGTTTCAATTTTTCCGCCTTCATAAAATGTGCGTGTAATGCCATTGGGTTTGCCATTGCGGTAAGTGATTTCTTTTTTCAATGATCCTCCAGGAAAATATTCCCTTATCATGCCTTCGGGCTTTCCGTTTTCAAAGTATGATTCCAGGCCAATGGTACCATCCTGGAAGTAGGCATATACACTGTCAATCAGCCGATCGTTTTCATAAAATGCTTTTTGTGAGATGTTGCCTCCGGCATCGTACACAATTACCGGCCCGTGGCGCATGCCATTAACAAAGCTCATGCTTCTTACCGGCAGGCCTTCATCATTATACTCATTGAACTGACCGGTCTTGCGACCATTGGCATAATAGCCTTCCAACTCTGCTTGTCCGTTGGGATAATACCGGGTGTATTTACCTTCAAGGCTCTGAAAATCGTGTATGGAAACATAATAATGTTCGCGCTTCATGCGCTTGGCGGCATCGTAATAGGTTACAATCTCCTTTTGCGCGTAGCAGGCCAGCGCCACAAAAAGTGCCATACAGGCAAGTATCAGCTTGTTCATACCCGGTTTAACGATGTTTTTACATTTAGTGTATGCTGCGAATTTAGCATAAAGCAAAAAACCGGCCCTTTAAGCCGGTTTTAAAATTTTTTATTCCTTATGGATCAGATATTTTCAATCACCATGGCAGATGCACCGCCACCGCCATTGCAAATACCGGCCACGCCTATGCTGCTGTTGTTTTGCTTGAGCACATTGATAAGGGTGGTAATGATGCGCGCACCTGAAGCCCCCAGGGGATGCCCCAATGCAACAGCGCCACCGTTCACATTTACCCTGTCAGGATCAAGGCCTAACTTGAT
>DAOLDI010000496.1:0-2400 GCA_035327445.1 Cyclobacteriaceae bacterium
CAAATACAGTACAAGCACAATAACACCCCCTATAATTCCGTATTCCTCAATCACAATTGCGTAGACAAAATCAGAATAGGGGTGAGGTAGAATGTTTCGCTGGTCACTTTGGCCCGGACCTTTAACTGTTATGCCTCCGGTAGCAACTGCAATTCTTGCATGCTTTGCCTGGAATGGTAATTCTTTACCTTCAATAAAATCAATTACACGATTCTTGGCCGTTTCACCTCGAACACCCACTTTAAATGCAACAGCACCAGCAAGCAGGCCAATCATGACCAAAGTGAAAATGTACTTAACCGGCACACGACCAATGAACATGATCAGAATACAGGTGATTAATAACATGATAGCTGAAGAGAAATTTGTAAGCGCAATTAATCCGCAGATAACTCCTACCCAGGTTAAAATGGGGATAAGCGCTTCTTGTAAACTTTCAATGTTTTGCTGGCGCTTAGAAAGCATGCTTGCCACGTTGATAATTAATACAAGGCTGGCAAAATCTGAAGGCTGAAAAGTTGCATTGATAAAAGGAACTGTAATCCAACGGGATGCATCATTAAGTGTAGTACCGTTGGTGAAGGTAAAAATCAATAAGGGTACACTTAACCACAAACCAATGCGCGAAAGTTTTGAATAAAAGCGGTAATCAATCTTATGTGCTGTCCACATGGCTGTAAATGCGAGCACAATCATAAAGGTATGCTTCAACAAATAAGACTCCGGGCTCACCATACGCTTGTATGCGAGCGTACCAATAGAACTGTAAACAACCAAAATACTAATAAGCGCAAGTGAGAATACTACAGCCCATATAACGCGGTCGCCTTGAAGGTTTTCATCTGCCCAAGCTTTAATCTTTGTCATTGCCTTACCGTTTTATTTTCAATTTCATTTTTCAGTTCAAGTACCTCATGTCTGAATTGCTCTCCCCTGTCTTCATAATTTTTAAATAAATCAAAACTTGCACAGGCAGGAGATAACAGCACTACATCGCCACTTTTTGCACAGGCCAAGCCCAGGCTTACTGCCTCTGTAACAGATTGAGTTTCAAAAATCTGCTCTACAACTCCTCTGAAAGCCTGCGTAAGTTTTGCGTTATCTTTGCCTAAGCATACCAGTGTGTGAACCTTTTCAGTTACCAGGTTTTTAATCTTGGCATAATCATTACCCTTGTCTACACCACCTGCAATCCAAATCAAAGGCTCTTTAAAACTTTCAATGGCATAGTAAACAGCATCTACATTGGTAGCTTTTGAATCGTTTATAAATTTTACACCTTGTATTTCGGCAATAAATTCCAGTCGGTGTGCCGCATTTTTGAATGTACTTAAACCGCTGCGTATATCATTTTCATTTACACCAGCTTTATAAGCTAATGAAATAGCCAGCATGGCATTAATCATGTTATGCTTTCCGCGAAGTGTAGTATCAGCTTGATTGATACTGAAATGAGCTGAATCAAAATTGAAATGCATTATTTCGGCCTCCGCAAATACAGAAGCTTTCTCTTTAACTGAAACCTCAAGCATCTGCGGCAAAGCTGACTTTTCTGTTAAATGAGTACTGATATGCTGATCATCTTTGAAGCAAACAAATGTGTCATCTTCAGTCATATTGCTCATGATCCTGAACTTTGAATTCACATATAGCCTGAAATCATAATTGTAGCGGTCTAAATGATCAGGCGTGATGTTTACAATGGTTGCCAGGTTTGGTCTGAATGTCTTGGTGCCATCTAATTGAAAACTGCTGATCTCCAGCACATACCAATCATAATCTGATGTTGCTACACTGTAGGCAAAACTTTCGCCAACATTACCGGCTAATCCAACATGATAACCTGCGGTGCGTAAAAGATGATAAGTAAGCAGCGTAGTTGTTGTCTTTCCATTTGTACCGGTAATTCCAATAATTTTTGCCTTGGTATACCTGCTTGCAAATTCAATCTCATCAATATATGGAATACCCGCAGCAATTACTTTTTGCATGATTTCAGATTGCTCTGATATACCCGGGCTCTTGATAATCTCATCTGCATCCAAAATCAAATTTTCTGAATGAGTACCTTCTTCGAATGCAATATTATACTGCAATAATCTTTGCTTATGCTTTTCTTTGAGTAAGCCGGCATCTGAAAGTAATACATCAAAGCCCTGCTTATGCGCAAGTACTGCAGCACCTGTACCACTTTCACCTCCGCCTAATATGACAACACGTTTACTCATTATCTTACTTTCAAGGTTGCCAGTGAAAAAATTGCCAATAGTATGCCTACAATCCAAAAGCGTGTTACGATTTTGGATTCATGTATATTCTTCTTCTGATAGTGATGATGCAGCGGAGACATTAAAAATATTCTTCTTCCTTCTCCATACTTCTTCTTGGTGTATTTGAAGT
>DAOLDI010000497.1:0-2384 GCA_035327445.1 Cyclobacteriaceae bacterium
GAAGTGGTATTATTAAGTACAGGAAGCATAGCAGATTTCGAGTTTGAATGGAGAAGGTCAAACCCAAATAACCCTGCTCTTACCGATACAAATGGAGATATCATTAATGACGCCATACTTGACCCTTCAGTGTATGCTGATATGAGTGCAGGCAGCTACTTTGTAAATGGCGTAAAAGTTACTGATGGTGGCCTGGGTTGCAGAACAACACCATTCAGGGTTGATGTACTTGACCTAAGCAGTAATCCTGTTATCGACTTCAGCTTTACACCTAACAGCAGTTGCGATCCAGCAAGACCTAACGGAATCCTGATTGCAGATGCACGCGAATTGGATGGCACTAACACAGATGACTATAGTTTTATCTGGGCCTATAATGGAGGAGCCTTTCCTGCTGAAATAAGTAATCCGGTTGATACAAACAACAACAGCACAATTGATGGTGCGCTTGATGGTGTTTATAATCTAACCATTACAAATACCAACACAACAGGTTGTTCATTTACCACTAACTTTGATTTGGTGTTGAACCTGAATATCAGTTTGCCCAATATAATTGAGGTAGATCGATTGAATCCTTTCGACTGCCTGGGCAGTGGAGAGGCAGAAGTTGTTTCTATCAGCATTGGCGGAGGTCCCGCAATTACTGGTGCCTCACTTGCAAGTGATTTTGAGTTTGAATGGTACAATTCAAGCTTCCCTGGTACACCTCGTGCAGAAACTACACCTCAGCTTACAGGTTTACAACCCGGTAGTTATTTTGTATTGGTGAAGAATCTGGAAACAGATTGTAAGTCAGATCCTAAAGAAGTACAGATTCTGGATACTAATGTTGTGTTGCCGGTAGTTAGAATTACGCAAACCTCTTTACAAATCAGCTGTGACGTCAACATCAATACAGCAGAACTTGCTGCAACAGGCGATGGACAAATTGAGCCTGACTATATATTTACCTGGTATGAGGGCATTGACTTAAGTGGATTAGAAATTGCCAATACAAGCACGCTTACTGATATTGGTGCGGGGAGTTATTCTGTTAGTGTATTAAGTAACATAACAGGCTGCGAAAACTCCGGGTTCTTTATTGTGCCTGATCAGGCACCACTTTATACACCGGTTTTATCAACCTCATCAGAACCTCTGAATCTGTGCATAGGTGAAGATGGATTAGTTAGTGTACGTATCATTAATTTTGACGCTGCCTATCCTTTCCCTTATGATGTTACCACAGACTTATTCTTCTCAGGCACACCTGATTTAACGGGCACACCAGATATTGCTAATGTGCCAAGCTTTACCGATAGTAATGGAAATAATTTCCCATTAAACTTTGCACAAGGTAATTTAGGTATAGGAGAATACACCTTCCGTGTATTTGATAACAATACCGGTTGTGTTGCTGTTGCAACCACTCAAGTGGCTGATAACAGACAATTCCCTGTAGTTGATGTAGTAATGGAAAATCCTTTAGTTAATTGTGATCCAGCTCGTGCTAATGGTCAGCTGTCAGCTACTGCTGATGGCGGTAAAGTGCAAGGCTACAGCTTTGCCTGGTATGCCGGAGCGCCAATATCTGAACCACCGCCAGCTCTTGCATTATCAGATAACAATAAGCTTATTGGTCAAACAATTGGCACTTACTCAGTGCGCGTAGTTAGAAATGCTACAGGATGCTCTACAGACGCTACTGGTGCTATCGCAGATGGTACCGTATCTCCACCTGCCCCTAATGCTTTTGTTTTACAACATCGCAGAAATTGTTTAGTGCCCGATGGAATTGTTGGAGCAAATGTAAATGGTATAACAATCGATTTTCTCTTTAACTGGTATAATGGCAATGCTGTAACAAATTCTATTGATTTCAGCGGACCAAGATATGCTGACAGAGATATAGGTTTCTATACGGTTACTGCAACCGATTTGAATACAGGATGTATTTCTGCTCCGGGTACAGTTGAAGTAGTTGACTTCAGACTTACGCCTGAGGTGTCCTTTGATGTGTTCCCTTCAAGATGTTTAGTACCTACTGGTGCTTTAGAGTTATTGGTAATGAATAATTTCTCTATTCAAGAGATAACATGGACTCAGTTGACAACTGGAATACAGATTTTAGGTTCAACCGCGATATATGATCAGCCGGATGGAACATATCGTGTAAATGTTGTGTCAACTGATGGCTGTGAAACTGAAGTAGAAGTGGTAATACCTACTGAAATTACCAGTTATAACGGTATCTCAGCAAACGGTGATGGTTTAAATGATTTCTTTGAAATTGATTGTATAGAACGCTTCCCTAACAACAATGTTAAGATTTTCAATCGTGCCGGTATTAAAGTATATGAGGCAGATGGCTATAATAACCAGGATGTAATCTTCAGGGGTGT
>DAOLDI010000498.1:0-2381 GCA_035327445.1 Cyclobacteriaceae bacterium
ATCAGTCCAGTTTACGGTTGTTGAAGTTGTTGCTGAGTTACCCAATAGAGCAGCCACAGGCGCAGCAGGTTCATCTAATGCTACGGTGTAAGATTCGCCTTCAACAGGGAAGGGGCCCGACAGTGAATTGTTCGCATTGTCAATTATCCCACCTGCCCCAGAAACATTCAGTTGTAATGTACCAGAACCTGAAAGATAATTATACACAACTCTCCATTTGCGTGAAGGCGCGGTTGAAGTAGCTTCGGTTACATCATCAATAGGTGTTATACTGAAACCACTTACTGCAACTGCCGGGAAGCCTGCACTTGCGCTTCCTGAGACAGGTGTAAAATTGGCAAAGCTTCAACCTGCAACATCTTCAGTAAATCTGACAATATACTGTAATTGATTACCATGCAATGAGGGGGTAATACCATTTACAGATGTACTGTATGCGTTGATGGTGGCAGGTTCAACAAGTATATATTCAACCTCTGGCTGAGTTTGGTCTATTGTAAAACTTTCTCCGGTAGTAAAATCTGCAGTAAGTGCATTACCTGCAAGGTCATTTATGGTTGCGCTTGCAGCAAGTACATCCAGTCGTACTACCCCGTCTCCACTTACGCCTGTTAATGTTACATCATAAGTGAAGCCATTAATCGTTGCAACGCTGTTAACTGTTCCTGGATTAATTGTTCCACTTACTGCAATAGGTGTGAAATCAGTTAGGTCAAGTGAAGTAACAGCTTCTGAAAAAGTTACTCTGAACGTGACATTGCTTAAATTAGTTAATTCAGTTGCAGGTGCTCTTCTTACAATTGAATTTACAGTTGGTCTGCGTGTGTCAATAGCAAAAGCAGAAGTAGCGGCAGCAGCGGTTTGCTGATTACCAATGGCACCAACAGCGTCAAAAGCTTCATTTGCACTTGCGGTTAAAGAGGCTACTTCTTCAACTGTTAAATTATGCGTAAAGTCTATTTCGTAGGTATCGTTGGTTAAAGAGGTTGTGCGCCAGCCATTGGTATAACCGGCACCACTTACCGGTACACCAGCACCGAGGTTTGCATTGAGCGGAGAAAAAGTTATTACCGGAGCAGCAGTAGTGCGCATACTTTTATTGTAGCGCACACTTACTCTGAGTGTATTGTTATCTATACTAACAATGGCAGGAGTTCTGTTGATAGCAGCTATAAGAGGTCTTCTGGTATCAATTACAAATGGAGCAGAGATTAAAAAATTTACTGAATTATCATTGTTGCTCCAATCTCTAGCTCCACTGAATGTAAATACAGCTGTAAGAGTATTGGTATTAAATTCAGTATTGCCATTATGTGTAAAAATACCTATGTAAGTATCATTAGTAAAATTTGTTGTGAACCAACCATTTGTTCCGCCTGGTTTCGGAGATTGGGATGACCAGTTAGAAGAAAAATTACTATCTATAAATGGCGCAGTAGAAGTATTCATGGGTTCGCTGAAAACTACGGTTACCTCTTGGGTTAAATCGGCCTCATATATGGGGTTAACTTCATTGGTTATGCTCAACAGGGTAGGAGGTGTTATATCCTTAAAAGTATAGGTCAGGCCAGTTTGCGTTGTACCTGTAATACCCCCGTTAGAAACGGTAAAGCCACCACCTGTATTCGGTAATGCTTCTGCAGCAATTGAAAATTGTATGGTAGGATCTGTTGAGAAAAAGAAATCATTTACATCTGCTACCAGATAAAAATATCGGGTTGTGCCTCCGGTTAAGGCAACCGAAATAGAATTGAAATCAATGGAGGTGCTTGTGGTGCTTGCTGTTAAGCCAAGATTTGTTGCAGTGGCAAATAAATCAACTCCATTATTAGAAAATAACCGGATGTTTTTAATTACTAAGTCAGGGTTAATTGTACTTGCAATACTTAAAGCGGTCAGATTAAGATTGGCTGTTGCTGTTAATGAAAATCCAAAAAGTACTTTGTTGGTTGTGCTGTTGTTTACATTTGTAATAATTTCTACTCCATTTGTTGCACTTGCCAGTGTTGTGGAAGTACCGGCTGTAACTGGCAAGTTAAAGGCAAGCATTTCATTACCTGCTGCATCTCTCAATACTTTGTTGTCTACGCTTGCCGCACCTAATTGTTCGTAGCGCAAGCGAGTTGGTGGTGTAGCCGTGGCCGACCAATTAGAACCATTGGTATTACTTTCAACCCAAATTAAACGTGTGTTGGTATAGCTGGCGTCTGCCGCATTGGTAGCTCCATTATTTTTATATTCAACATAATTAGTTGGCGCATCATTATTTATTGTGCCAAAGATATTTGCTATCGGAGGATCACCCACGGAGATACCGCTTGCACCCCAGGCATTGTCATTGCTTATAAAATTAAAATCATGTGCTCTTTCAGTTCCGGTAT
>DAOLDI010000499.1:0-2378 GCA_035327445.1 Cyclobacteriaceae bacterium
GTTATTGGCAATGGCCACCGCAGAAAAGGCCTCATTGATTTCAAAATAGCCCACATCTTTAGTTTCAACACCGGCCATTTTCATGGCACGGGGTATGGCCAGGGCCGGGGCAGTAGTGAACCACATGGGGTCCTGGGCGGCATCGCCAAAACCAATGATTTTAGCTATGGGTTTAATGCCCATGCTTTCGGCTTTGGCTTTGCTCATCAATACCAGTGCAGCCGCACCATCATTAATGGTTGAGGCATTGGCCGCAGTTACTGTACCTTCTTTGGTAAACACCGCTTTGAGCTGGGGTATTTTATCGAAGCTTACATTTTTATATTCTTCATCTTCGGCAAAGAGACTTACTTCTCCTTTTCTGCCGGGTACTTCAACTGGTATTACTTCTTCTTTGAATTTGCCGGCAGCCCATGCAGCAGCTGCACGCTTGTAAGAATTGATAGCATAGTTATCCTGATCTTCACGACTGATGTTCATTTCTTTGGCCGTGTTATCTGCACACACACCCATGGCGCAACTGTTGTAAACATCCGTTAGGCCATCGTGCTGCAAACCATCAAGCAATTGACCGTTGCCATACTTATACCCAAATCTTGCTTTGGGTAAATAGAAAGGTATCTGCGACATGTTTTCCATACCTGCTGCTACCACAATTTCATTTTGTCCGAGCATGATAGATTGCGCACCCACCATGATGGCTTTCATGCCCGATGCACAAACTTTGTTGATGATGGTGCATGGGATATCATAACCCATGCCTGCAGCCACAGCAACTTGTGTGGCCGGAGCCTGACCAAGACCTGCCGGAATTACATTACCCACAAAAAGCTCATCGACACTTTTGGCGTCAATGCCCGCTTTTTGTAAAGCAGCTTTTACTGCTGTTGCACCTAAACTTGTTGCTGATATTCCAGCAAGACTTCCACCGAAACTTCCGATAGGTGTTCTTACTGCAGATACTATGTATACTTCGTTCATCTTTTTTATGTGTGTTTGCCCTTAATTAATTTTGAATTTTTATGCTTGTGTAAAAATTAATAATTACCAATCTGGTTTTGAAGGATCTTTGCGCTGCGTAGCCTTGCGCTTGTTTTGCTGCAGGTATTGCACTTCCTGATTTTTCATTGCTTCCAATAATTTCCTCGCTTGCTCTTCGCTGATCTTCATGTCTTTTAATTTGTCTGATGTAGAGGGCGGTGTTTGCTCATCCTGCTTTTGCTCTTCATCCTGGTCAGACTCATTCTCATTTTCTTTTTGCTCTTTATCCTTATCGTTCTTGTCTTGCTGTTGCTGTTTGTCCTGGTCCTGATCTTCGTTCTTGTCTTTATCCTGGTCTTGCTTATGCTGCTGATCTTTGTTTTGATCTTTATCCTGATCTTTTTTGTCTTGCTGGTTTTGCTGATCGTTCTCTTGCTCTTGCTGATCTTGTTCTTGTTGCTCTTTCAGTTTCTTCTTCAGCATTTCATAATTAAAGCGGGCATCATCGTTCTTCGGATCTGCCTTGATGGCTTGTTTGAAATGTGATAGCGCTTCCTGAAATTTTCCTTCGCGGTTGGCCATTACACCTAATTGCTGTGCAGCTGCTGATTTAATGGAGGCAATTTCACTATCTGCTAATGACTGGTAATACCTGCCGGCATTTTCTGCGTCATTCAATTGAAAAAAACTGTTGGCCAGGTTTAAGCGCAAAGCATCTTCCTGCACATTCAGCGAGTCTACCAGCATGGAATAATGTTGTGCGGCTTTCTGGTAATCGCCCGCGTTGTAGGCCTTGCTTGCTTCTTCTTTCAATGCATTTACACGCGCAATTTTTTTGATGTCGTTAATGGGATTAAGCGCAAGCAGTATCAGCAAGAAAACTTTCATATCCTGATTGTTTTTACATTGATTATTACATCCATCACCATCAATACCAGGGCTGCCAATAAAAAGAAATGATACCTGTTGGCCGAAACATCTACCAGGCGGGCATCTCTGGCCTGACCTTCAATATTACTAATCGTATTTATTAATCTGGAAACTTCGTTTTTAGTTTCATTGATTTCAAAATATTCACCACCAGTTTTGTTGGCCAGGTTGCGCAAAGCCCTTGAATCAAGTTTTGTAAGCACTACATTTCCATCTTTATCTGTCTTATAACCCCGGTTGGTTCTTATCTGGCTGCCACTTTCTGTACCTACGCCCAGCGTAAAAAGTTTTAAACCTTTTTTCTCAATCTCTCGGGCAATAGATTCGGTATCATCTCCAAAATCTTCACCATCGCTTATCAATACTATGATTTTTGATTTTTGTTGGGTGATTAAACTGCTCTCATCTTCCAGTTTATTCAAGGCCATTTTTAGAGGAGGGCCAAAATCAGTGCCTCCACCCGGCAC
>DAOLDI010000500.1:0-2377 GCA_035327445.1 Cyclobacteriaceae bacterium
GGGTAATGGAAGCAGGGTCTTGGTAATACTGCGTGAAAATGAGCCTCCGGAAGACCCTAATATGTATCAGACATACAGTGCGAGCACAACTTTTGGAAACGGTGCTTCTGCGGGAGGCGGAAGTGTAGTCTTTAATGGAACCGGCACAACAGTAAATGTAACCAGACTTGAACCTAACACAACTTATCATGCGCGCATCATAGAGTTTAATGGAACTTCTGATCCGGTGTATAATTTTGATACTGCGCTTACAGGCTCAAGACTCACCGCTACAGCACCCATAGAAGGAAGTACAAATTTTAATATAAGCAATACACAAGGTGACCGACTTGGTATAAGCTTTTCCAGAGGCGATGGAGCCCGCAGACTAGTAGTTGCACGACAGGATTTTCCGGTAGACTGGACGCCTACTGATGGTATTGATTACACACCAAATACAACATTTAGTCAGGGAGATGAAGTTGCAGAGGACACATATATTGTCGCCCGGCTTACAAGTACCTCTGCTACGAATTCGACAACGACAACCGGACTTACACCTTCCACCAATTATCACTATGCTATTTTTGAATTTAACGGAGAAACCAACAATACCTTTTACCTAACAGATGAGTCATTTGTGCTTCGCGGAGAAGGAACTACCCTATCTCCACCAACAGAACAAGGCGGAAATTTTGTATTTACCAATATAGACGGCAACAGTGCAAGTGTAAGTTTTGATGCCGGCAATGGTGATAGAAGAATTGTTCTCGCCAGGATTGGTGAACCTGTAGAAGATATTCCTACAAACCTGGTTTCACATACTACCAACATAACATCAAACTGGAATACTTCTCCAAGCCTGGGCAATTCAAAAATTGTAAATAATGGCACAAGTACAAATTTCAACTTAAGCAATTTGCAGCCTGCCACTACATACTATTTTGCCGTGTTTGAGTATAATGGTTCTTCCGGACCTGTTTATAATCAAAATAATCCAGGCACAGGTTCTTTCACTACAGCAGGCGCACCAAGCATTGCTCCTTCTAATCTTACATTTTCAAATATTGAGGGCAATAGCATAAGAATTCATTATAACACAGGTGATGGACTAGGGAGAATGGTAATCGCAAAATCTGGTGCACCAGTTGATGCTTTCCCTGAAGATGGCATTGCTTATTCTAATAGCACAACATTTGGCAATGGACATGAACTGGGTGAAGGTAATTTTGTGATATCCAATAATACCTCTACAGGTGCTAGTGTAAATACAACAGTTAACAATCTATTACCAAACCAAACATATTATTTTGCTGTGATAGAATTTAATGGTGTGGGTGATCAAAGATTGTATATGCAGGCTGAGGATGCCTTAGTTGGTAGTGAGACCACAATAACAACACCTTCGCAACAGGCTACTAACATAAGTTTCACAGATATTACACCTAATTCAGTTACTATTAATTGGGAAAATGGTGATGGCGATGGCCGACTGGTACTAATCAGACCTGAAGAAGCGATTGAAGATTTTCCAGTTGATTTAACATCATATGGTTCATCGAATTCAAATTATCCAAGCGCTCCATTTCTTGGTACATCAAAAAGAATCTACAGAGGAACAGGCACAAGTGTAACAGTAACTAATATTCCTCCGGGAGAGTACCACATTGCTGTAATTGAATTCAACGGCAGTTCAGGGCCTGTATACAGAAATATTGATCCACTATTGGGAGTAGTCTCTATTGGCTCTGCACCTGAAACACCTGCAACAAATGTCAGCACTTCCAATATTCAGGGTAACAGGTTTACAGTCAACTTCACCAGGGGCGATGGTATTTCACGTTTGGGCATCGTTAAACAAGGAGGCCCTGTGGATGCCTGGCCAGTTGATGGCAACGCATATAGCGCAAGTTCTACTTTTGGAAACGGCTCAGAACTGGGTGACGGCAATTTTGTAGTCTACTCTGGTACAGGAAATTCATTTAATGTCTTGGGACTTTCTCCTGAAAGCAATTATCATTTTGCAATAGTAGAATTTAATGGAAGCGGTTCATCTTCATTTTACCAGGACCCTTCAATTATAGCCATTGGAAATGAAAGCACGCTTTTTCCACCAACTGTACAAAGTTCAAATTTCTTTGCCAATAATGTTACGGGCAATCGCATGCAAATTACCTGGACAAATGGTAATGGTAATGGCAGAGTTGTAGTTGCACGAATGGGCGAAGAGGTAAATGAATTTCCTCAAGATCTAAGCTCAATTTCCAGTAGCAACACATTTGGCAATGGTGCCGATTTAGGCAATGGCAATTATGTAGTATCATCTACAACTGGCGACAGCTTTAACCTGCTGGGTCTTGAACCAGATACAACCTATCATTTAGCTTTTTTTGAATAT
>DAOLDI010000501.1:0-2376 GCA_035327445.1 Cyclobacteriaceae bacterium
GGCACCCACACCTGCTTTAAAGCGCTTAGAATATTTCATTGATACCGATCCGGGTTTCGGCAATGCCGAACAAGTTGCGCTATCAACTTCCAACATTACCGAGAGCATCGTAATTAACCTTGCCAATGTAACGGATGGCTTTCATACACTCTACCTGCGCACTGAAGATGTGAACGGGCGCTGGAGCCAAACGCTGGCAAGACCATTTTATGCACAGCAATCAGGGCCCGGCACAGTAATTTCAGCTATAGAATATTATTATGATGACGGCATTACTGCTACAACAGCAGTAAGGTATACTGATTTTACTCCTGCAGAAAATATAGATCTCACTTTTAACGCAGACCTTAGCTCATTGCAAACCAGTACCGATTATGATATTTATATTACTGCCATAGACAATAACAATAAAAGAAGTAAAAGCAGTAAGCTGAGTTTTACAACACCTGTAGAATTTTGTGATGAAGTAAATTTACCTGTAGCTTCAGGTGCTGAAACCTGCGCTGATAATACGGTTGAACTAAGTGCAAGTGGTGCAACAGGCAACGAAGTATACGTTTGGTATGCAAGTGCAATTGATCCAGATCCTTTAAGCATAACAACAGGAAATACATTTATTACACCAGCAATAAATACCGATACAACTTTTTATGTTGCCATAAAAAATGGTTTCTGTATTGGCGATAGAGTTGCCATACCTGTAAGACTAATCTTTGTTACAGCACCAGTAGTAAGCACCTCAATACTCGTTAATGGCAACCAGGTTAGTCTGTGCGCTGGCACTAGCATTACACTTCAGGCAGCAACTGGATTTAGTTCTTACCTCTGGTCTAATGGCGAAACAACTTCATCTATCAATATTTCAAGTGCGGGCATCTATACTTTAGTGGTAAGAGATGGGGCAGGCTGTTTTAGTGAAAGCTCCGAGGCTTTCGAAGTTATTATTGTTCCGCAACCCTGTGAAAACAGACCACCGGTTATTACGCCCAACCTGGCCGCAGCAAATATTGAAGGTATAGTAAGCATAAACCTGAACTTAATAGTAAGTGACCCTGACGATAATCTTGATATTACTTCCATAAGAACCAATAGCTTAAGCAGCAATCGTGGCGGGGCAGCAAGTATAAATCAAAACAATACACTGGTGATTGATTATGGAGGCGTATTGATTACAGGTAATGACTTTATTGGCATCACTGCCTGCGATCTGTTCAATATATGCACACAACAAAATATAGAAATTGAAATTGTTGGTGATATTGAAATTTACAATGCACTATCACCAAATGGAGATGGGTTGAATGATTTTCTTTATTTAAGATACATTGAGATTATACCTGAAACACGCAATAACAAGGTAAGGATATTTAACAGGTGGGGAGATGTGGTTTTTGAAGTAAAAAATTATGATAACCAAAATAATGTATTCAATGGACGAAATAAAAATGGAAATGAGTTGCCTGCGGGCACATATTTCTTTAAAATTGATTTTGATAGTGGTCGCGCTTCAAAAACTGGCTTCATTTCCTTAAAACGTTAATCCAGTTTATCATGAAACATGTTTTTGTAATTCTCATTATTTTTCTTTCAGGCCTTGCCCATGCGCAGCAAGATCCTATCTATGCGCAATATCTCAACAACCCCTTCATCCTCAACCCTGCCTATGCAGGCAGCAATAACATGGGCAATGCCATGCTGCAATACCGCACGCAGTGGGCTGGCTTCGCGGGTAATCCTGTTACGGCCAATTTCAACACGCACATGTCGGTATTCCAAAATAAAATGGGACTGGGTGTACAGGTAATTCAAGATCAGATTGGTGAAAATAAAAATACCGAGTTCAACCTGGCTTATGCCTACAAAATAGAAATGCAAAGCGCCACACTCTCATTCGGTTTACAGGCGGGCTTTATCAACTTCAGTAATATCTTAGATGATCTCAATATTCAGAATCCAAACGATCCTGCCTTCTTTCCTTACAGTGAAACAAACTTCAACACCGGTGCGGGTGCCATGCTTTTAAGCGACAGCTATGTTGTGGGCATTTCTGTACCGCGATTATTGCCTGCTACAGTTTCACAAGGCGGCCAAAGCATTGATGTGTACAATCAGAATTATTACCTCTTCGGATCTTATATGTTTCTGATCTCAGAGAAAATCAGGTTCAGACCGGCAACGCTCATGAAAGTGAGTGCGGGTGTTCCTCTCTCAGCCGATTTGAATGCCAACTTCAGTTATTTAGATCAGTACACAGCAGGCTTATTTACACGTAACTTCAATACCTATGGCATGTTGCTCAACATGGCTTTCGGTAATTTCAAATTTGGTTATGTATTTGAATTACCCACCAACAATTCTGTTGGATTGAATTTCACC
>DAOLDI010000502.1:0-2355 GCA_035327445.1 Cyclobacteriaceae bacterium
TCAGTTAACTGAACACCAGCACTAACTGCAGGGAAGAAACCTGTTTTTTGGTCCTCGCCAAATCCACTAAAAGATTCGGATCTCACGCTGGCCGACAAGAAATATGTATTGTCATAATTCAGGTTAATTCTTGCAAAGTTAGACACTAGTACATCTCTGTTTTTGTAGCTGTATGCATCAGTATTATTACCTATTCTGATTGAACCGAAGGCGATGTTATCAAAACCTGTTTCATCAAAAAGGAAATTTCTTACCTGCACGCCAAAACCTTCAAATTCTCTAACCTGCGATGCTGCACCCACTAAGAAGTCTGCATTCAGGTTATCACCAAACCTCTTTGAATACTTCAATGTTCCTTCAAACAGTCTGTTGTAATTGCTGTATGTAGTTCTTCTGGCAATACCATTACCACCGAAACCGGTTTGGATATCTTGTTTGCTCCAGTAAGATCCATCCATTCCATTTTCAAGATCCAAAGCGTAGTTTAGGCCAATGGTAAGGTTATCGATGATGTCATAATCAACTCTGTAGTTAGTAAGTGTATTCTTTCTATTGCCCTGAAACGTTTGCTGATTGGCTAAGGCTACTGGGTTATAGAAGTCGAACAAACCACGTTGGAAATAACCACCAAATTGCTCAGCATTAGGTGTATTCTCAAATATTGGCGCTGTGGGGTTATAAATTACGGCATACCTGAAGGCACCCATATTAATTGATTCCTGATCTCTATTATTGTGCGCCAGGTTAGCACTTAATCTTAACCTTCCGTCAAGCGCTTCATGACCAACACTTAAACGCGTGTTCAAGCGCTGGAAGTTTACATCTTTCACGATACCTTCGTTATCACGATAGTTTACTGCTGCGCGATAGGTAGTTTTTCCGCTTGAACCAGCAATAGAAAGGTTATGTGTCTGAGAAATACCAACTCTGGTTAATTCATCAAACCAGTTAGTTCTTGAACCGAAGTCGGTTCCTCCTCTTGCAACAAATTCTTCAGGAGATAACACATCAATTGTATTAGCAACCTGATCAAAAGTTACAAAACCATTGTAATCTACGTTAGTATAAGCACCTCTGCCAGATTTTCCTGATTTCGTGGTTACTAAAATTACCCCACTTGAACCGCGCGCACCGTAAATAGCTGCTGCTGAACCATCTTTAAGCACATCTATTGATTCGATGTCATTAGGGTCCACGTTATCTAAGGAAGCGCCAACCACACCGTCTAATACAATCAGCGGTTCAGTATTAGCACCAAATGTAGATAAGCCACGTAAGCGGATGGTATAGCCTTGGTTGGGGTCTCCGCCTGGTCTTACAATAGAAAGACCAGCCACTTTACCCTGAATAAGCTGCCCGGGGTTTGTAACGTTACCACGGTTAAAATCTTCGCTCGAAATGCTGGCAACGGCACTGGTAATCTCTTTTCTGTCTTGCACACCATAACCTACAACCACAACTTCAGAAAGTGAAAGTATGTCTGGGTCAAGATCAACATTAATTACAGATTGGTTGCCCACTAAAATTTCCTGCGCTGTGTAACCAACAAAAGAGAACACAAGTGTTGCATTGTTACCAACACTAAGGGAGAAGTTACCCTGAGCATCACTAACTGTACCATTAGTAGTGCCCTTTTCCTGAATATTAACTCCTGGCAGCGGACCTCCGTCATCTGATGCAGTAACTCGTCCCGTTACTCTTCTTTCCTGAGCCAGCGAAACTAAGCTGGCCAACATCAGAAAAACAGTCAGATACCTGCGAATAAACAGATATAGTTTTGTCATAATTGATTATGGTTTTGGGTTTATTATTAATTTCGAAAGTTTAATTCGATTCCAAATATTTGACAGCTTACAAAGCATTTTAACCAAATAATATTGATGCGTTCTTCAATTATAGAGGTAAAATCTCAAAACTCCATCAAAAATTGCCCAGAAAATGCGCTAAATTTATTGGAAACGAATTCGCAATCGTTTGCGATTATTTATAAATTAAACACTTTATTTTTTCAACTTTAGCTTATTTCATGAAATTCAATCAGGTAACGATTAAGGACATTGCGAGGGAACTAGGGGTTTCACCATCAACAGTATCAAGAGCGCTGAAAGATCACCCGGATATCAGCCCTGATACAAAGAAAGCGGTAAATGAATTAGCCGTTAAACTTAACTACCAGCCCAATACGGTAGCCTTGAGCTTGAGGCAAAGCAAAACCAATACAATTGGGGTAATCATTCCTGAAATTGTGCATTATTTTTTCTCGACTGTTATCTCAGGCATTGAAGATGTCGCGTACAGTGCTGGATACAACGTAATGGTTACCCAGTCGAACGAATCATATATTAGGGAGCAAAG
>DAOLDI010000503.1:0-2339 GCA_035327445.1 Cyclobacteriaceae bacterium
CAATTTTGAGTTTTATGCAATATAAATAATATCTGAACTGCTGCCTGTTTCTTGACCCGCATATAAAAACAAAGCCACCCGGAGGGTGGCTTTATTCTACAGTAATGAAATAATTTATGTACTAAATTTAGTTCAATATCTCTACGTTAACTGCGTTAAGTCCTTTCTTACCACTCTTAACTTCAAATTGTACCTTGTCGTTTTCACGAACCTGATCAATCAGACCTGTTGAGTGTACAAAGATGTCCTCTCCCGCATCATCGGGCTTAATAAATCCAAAACCTTTGGAGTTATTAAAGAATTTTACTGTTCCTGTTTGCATTAAATTGTTTTGATAATTACTAAAATAGCTAATGACAAATTATTAGCCTACACAAAGGTACGGCTATTTCTGATTAATCAAGCTTTTTTAGCTTTTTATTTAAAGTAAAACTCAAAGCGGGAAAACAAAAGCAAGGAAAATAAAGGTACTTTTCATGAAAAGCATTGATTTTGATGATTACAAAAAGCCTATATATTTGCGCCACGTTACGTAACTATTAATAACTAAACCTTTTATGAACAAAGCTGAATTAATTAGCAAGATTGCCGAAGATGCTGGCATCACTAAAGTGCAGGCTGGTGCTGCGCTTGAATCATTCGTTGAAAGTGTAACCAAGACTTTAAAAAAAGGTGAAAAGCTTACACTTGTTGGTTTTGGAACTTTCTCTGTTTCTAAGAGAGCTGCCCGCAAAGGTCGCAACCCTCAAACAGGTGAAACCATCAAAATCAAAGCGAAGAAGCTGGCCAAATTCAAGGCAGGTAAAGAGCTTAATTCAAAGATCTGATTTAAACGCTTTAATTCTGAAAACCCCCGATAATCCGGGGGTTTTTTGTTGGTAATACTATCTCATCCCTTACTTCCTGTCTGAGATAATCAGCATATCTACTTCCCGATAATCATCAGTTAGTTCCAATCCTATCTTCTTCAGCTCTTCAAAAATTTGCTTTGGGTTTTCATGATACCAGGGCAGCTCAAGATCAAACAAACCATTGAGTCCTGTATCATCTATTACAGGTTTATTAAACATGGGTTCAAGAAATTCTGCCACATGAGCTATCCCAGCATTTTTCATAGACAATCCCTTTCCACTTGAACTTACACTTTTGCTCCCTCCGGCAGAGGATTTCAGTTTTGACTCAGCTGCATCAATTAGCTTTAAAACTTTTACTGATACTACTCGCTTTTCAACTTTTACCTGAAAATCAGAAAAGAACATGCTCAGGTGAAATTTCATGATATCAAACCTTTGATCTCCAACAACTTCAGGCACTATCAGATCAAAACAATATGCATTTTGCTTACCCCAGTCTAAGTCATCTGCTTGTTTCAATGTTACAATTGTACGTGTACTTACAGGGAACTGGTAAGCTATCTCAAAAAGTGATTTCGCGCTAAGGTTGGTAGCCAATATTCTCCTGTTAGCATAAGCAGTGTTTACCCAGCTTGCATTAGCCATGGAAAATAATCCTTCCTGGTAAGGAGTTATGGTTGCCTGAAATACAAAATTTTCATTGCCGGATAATGGTTTTAAAGGATCAAAGTCAATCACATCTATTTTTTCAGGGATTGATACCTTCTCATTTGCCAGCATTTTATGGATAACATCCTCATTGATATCCTTACTACTCCCCACAACGCGGATCACTCTTTGTTTATCGATTATAATGGTATGCGGAAGCATGCGATGCGGAAAGTGCGTTGCAATACTTCTATCTGTATCAAGCACTATAGGAAGACTTAGTGACTTTTTCTGTAGAAACTTCTCTATTCGCTCTAGCGGTTCATTAGTGACTGTGATAATCTGCAAGTCATTATTGAAGTCTTTTTGAAGCCGTTCTAATTTCGGGAAAGCTTCTATACAAGAAGCACACCAGGTAGCCCAGAAGTCAATTACAACTATCTTTTTTTCAAAGTCTGATAGTTGGGCAGTTTGAGATTCATAATTTAAAATGTGATGAAACTCAAGTTCTGGTGCTTTTGTACCAATGAGACTGTTACTTTGCGCTAAGCTGATGTTAGTCATCAACAATAAGATGATTAACCATGCTATTTTAAGTTTCGATATAACCATTAATCTTTCAATTTGCGCATATACACATTACCATAAGTTGAGGCCAGTTGCAGTTCCTTACCTCCCCCGTTTATCACACAACTAACATCGTTCCATTTAACCAGGCCTTCTTTAGATGAGGGATTGAACTTAACATCCAGGTTGGTATAAACTTCTCCATAGCGGGTACTCGCCAAAATATTGATTTTGCTATTAGCTGCTAAACTGAGATCAACCGCGCCATAT
>DAOLDI010000504.1:0-2337 GCA_035327445.1 Cyclobacteriaceae bacterium
TACCTCCAGGTTAGCATGGGGTTGTGGAATACCCAATTCATCAAAAAACACATCAGATAATTTTTTATCATAGTGCTGCCCGGTATGCACCAATCTGTAGTCTATTGTAATACCCTCAGCTTTAGCCTTCTCAATTGCTTTGATGATAGGCGCAATCTTCATAAAGTTGGGGCGTGCGCCTGCAATAATGGTTACTCTCATATTGTTTTTCTTCTTTCTGCTAATTCCTGATAAAGGCTTGCAAGTTCACGCAAAGACTTAACATAATCAAACTGATTTAACAAAGATTGCTTGCCTGCATTACCCATTTGTTGTGCGAGATCAGGTTCTTTATATAATTTCAAAATGCCATCTGCTAATGAAGCTACATCATCGGCTTTATGAATTAAGCCGCAAGCAGCTTGCTCAACAACTGCCGCTTGTGCTGTACAATCACTTACAACCAAGGGTTTACCCAAAGCCATGTATTGAAATATTTTATTAGCATATGTTGTATCATGATGCTTATTTCTCTTCAAAGGTGAAATACAAACATCTGCTCCTTTGATGTAAGATGGAAACAGCGAAACATCCTGCCAACCCGCAAATACAACTTGTTGTGTTAAAGATAGCGCTGAAGCTAATGCCTTCAATTGTTCATCTTCTGTGCTCTTGCCCACAATCCAAAGTTTGATGTGTGGAATTTTATCTTTCAATAATGCAATGGATTTAATGGCTGTATCAGTTCCCCTTCTGGTGGCGGTATCTCCAACATACAATACATTGAAACTACCTTGCATGCTTTGGAGAATGTTCTCATCTATCCCGTATGAAAGAAAAATCTCAGGGTTTACGATATTGGGTACAACATGAATGTGCGCTGCTGATTTAACGTTGCGTTCTGCAATGGCTGCTTTCGCATAATCAGTAACTACCACAACCCTGTCAACATTTTTGATTAATTCATCTTGTGCCTGCGCCCAACGCTTCAGGTTAATCAGGTACTTGCCCGGAAATGCCTTCACATGCCGGTAGTATTTCATGATCTCTGGCCGGTCTTCATGTAAATCGAGCACCAAAGGTAACTTATACTTTTTGTTTACCTCTATAACTGCTTTAGCTATAAGCATATCATGCACATGCAAAACTTCAACTCCACTTTCTTCTATAAAGGCTGCGATTTTATTTTTGATAAGCTGATGATAAAAGGGCCAGTCGTATGCGAGTGCAGAAAGTTTATATGTAAGCATACTTGCAGCATAGCGATAAACCTTAATCTGCCTGATTTCTTCTCTCGACAGAAGGTTTTTGTAATTGAGATTGAACAGGTGTACCTCGTGCTTCTGCGCAATCAGAAAGGAAGCTTCATTATCAATCCGGGAATCAGGCGGATAAGTAGTATCAAGCAGCATTCCAATCTTCATTTCTCAAACAGAATAGTTGTAATATTGAGCCACGAATATAGACCAATTCAATGAATACTGTTTTTGAAGAAGCCGGGTTGATTGCAGGAAAAAAAATTTTTGTCGGGCAAAATTTTAAGAGAGCAAAAACATTAAGCCTTGCTTATATCAGGTACAGGGTGCTTCGTCCTATGCTCAAGGTCTACAATCTCCTTTTAAAGATAAATACCAGTAAGTCGCCCTGGATGAGTCCGGCAGCGATTCGCATTTTCAAGTCCATTTTGCATACTGAAATGCGTGGCTTTGAATATGGCAGTGGAAGCAGCACAGCTTTCTTTGCCGAAAAGTGCAAAGAAATGGTAAGCCTGGAACACCATGAAGAATGGTATCAAAAAGTGAAAACTGAACTTGATTCTTCATCCATCCAAAATGTACACTACCATTTGGTTAAAGCCAGGCAGCTACAAGCAGATGTGCAGCAGGAATCCCTCATCAATAAAGCGCTAGAAAATGCACTTGATGATTTTCCGGATGTTCGCATCATGTACGAATTTCATGACTACTACAGTTTTATCGATCGCTTTGAAAATGCTTACTTTGACTTTGTAATTGTAGACGGCCGCGCAAGACTTGAATGTGTATGGCATGCGATGCCCAAAATTAAAGCCGGTGGTTTTATTGTTTTGGATAATGCAGAACGAAACAGGTACAAAGCCGTGCATCATTGGCTGCGTAACTGGAAAAAAGTTTTTACAACAACCGGATTAACGGATACTGTCTTTTGGTTTAAACCCCATGAGTAAAGCCATCAAACAAAGCATTTTCAGTACCATCATCTCCTACTTTGGGGTTGCACTGGGCTATATCAACCTGCTTTACCTGTATCCGGCATTTTTGCAGGTTGAACAAATTGGCTTAATGCGCAGCATACAAGATGCTGCCATTCTATTGGTGC
>DAOLDI010000505.1:0-2337 GCA_035327445.1 Cyclobacteriaceae bacterium
CCATCGCATTCATGCAGCCCGATGCCAAAGATCTGATGGGCAGGGTGTACGATTTCCTATTGCTTACCAAAGCATTGTTGTTAAGTTCATCCATCAAAATGCGTGAACGTATTTTGAGCAGTGCAGA
This sequence comes from Cyclobacteriaceae bacterium, assembly GCA_035327445.1. GTDB lineage: Bacteria > Bacteroidota > Bacteroidia > Cytophagales > Cyclobacteriaceae > DAOLDI01. Next base: position 128 of record DAOLDI010000505.1, read on the forward strand.
TGAAGAACTGAAAGAAAAATTCAACTTATGGGTAGAGAAGAAAGAATTTCTCACCAATGCTATCAGCATGACACAAGCACAGTTAACTGAAAATAATATCAATCCTGTGCAGTTACACGCTGAAATTGAAAAACTTGAAAAAGAACTGAGCCAGAAGTCTGAACTTTTCGGGCAGGATTTTGAAAACAAAAAAATTACCTGGTTAGATGTGCGTAAGTCTTTGGCGCCAAATGAAGTGGCTATAGAAATGGTGCGCTTCAGGCATTTTAATCACACCTTTACCGACTCGGTAATATATGCTGCACTGTACGTAAAAAATGAAAGAACAGCACCAACGCCACGTGTAATTTTATTGGGCAACGGAGCTGATCTTGAAGTAAGAAACTTTAGGTATTACCGCAATGCCATACTCAGAGAATTTAAAGATTTGTTTTCTTATGAAGCCTATTGGCAACCTATCAACAATGAAATTGGGCAGGTATCAACTATTTACCTGAGTGCCGATGGGGTTTATAACCAGATAAACCTGGAAGCCATACCTACTCCAGATGACAAGTATATACTCGATAACGCTAACATTGTATTGGTAAGCAATACCAAAGACATCTTCTTGAATAAGCGCAAATCAAGGCCAAGTTCTGATAACAGATTCGCATTTATGGTGGGCGACCCGCAGTTTTATGTAATGGAAGCGAGTAGTCGTATTGCACCATTGCCCGGAACAGAAAGAGAAGTGAAGGAGTTAAATCAATTGCTGAATAGCAACGGCTGGCAAACAGAATATTTTCTACAAAATAGAGCTACCGAAGATCTGCTGAAAGAAATGCAGAGCCCTAAAATATTTCACATTGCCACGCATGGTTTTTATGAACCATTGAAAGAGTTAAGCATGGAAGAAGAACTTACCGGCAATGAAAACCTTGCGGTGCAAAATCCATTACTGCGCAATGGATTGTTGCTGAGGGGAGCCGGAGACTTACTGGAGAAAACTGAATTTAACTTCAATATGGAGAGCGGCATACTTACCGCTTATGAAGCCATGAACCTTAACCTCGACCAAACCGACCTGGTGGTGTTGAGTGCATGTGAAACAGGATTGGGCGAAGTACAACAAGGCGAAGGTGTATATGGTTTGCAGCGTGCCTTTTTAGTAGCTGGTGCAAAAGTTTTGATTATGAGTATGTTTAAGGTAGATGATGTTGCTACACAAAAACTGATGGTGAAGTTTTACCGAAACTGGTTAAGCACAAACAATATGCGCCAGAGTTTTATTGATGCTAAGAAAGAACTGCGCATTGAATATCCCGAGCCAATTTACTGGGGCGCCTTTATCATGATAGGGATGGAATAAAGTTGCGGATAATTATGATTTGATAAGTGTATATAAATACCTTACATGGCGCAATGGGACTCCTGCTGTGCCGGGATATCAAATATGCGTGAGGGTGGGGGCAAGTCCGCATGTGCCACTTCAACAAATTAGCCACTTGGCTAGGGCTAAGCGAACGAGAACCGTCTGAAGACATTTATATTCTTACTGTTCTTTAGAATCTGATGGAATTGGTGCTGTTTGCAATACTTAACTGAATAGATATTTCATAACAAAATGCAAGCTATAAGCGTATACCCGGCTTACAGCTAATTGACTGTGACTACATCAACTAATTATCAATGAAAAAAAGAGATAAAATCATTTACTGGATAGCAAGTATTTGGCTCAGCCTGGGCATGACAACAAGTGGTATTGTACAATTGCTGCCCATGCAAGAAGAACTTGAGCGAATGACTGCATTGGGCTATCCGGCTTATTTTCTAACCATTATTGGCACCTGGAAAATATTAGGTGTAATAACAATTCTCGTCCCTAAATTCCCTTTACTTAAAGAGTGGGCTTACGCAGGTTTTTTCTTTTTGATGTCAGGGGCAATTTTTACACACATTGCAGTAGGTGATCCCGCAAGTGATTATTTCGGACCCAGCTTATTGCTGGTACTTACCATCGTTTCCTGGTATTACAGACCAGCAGATCGAAAAATTGTTGTTAGCTGATAATGAAGGCAAATACAAACTTCAATTCTATTGAGGCCTATCACCAGTCATTACCACAAGAGAAGCGTGAGATGGCAGAGCGTATGTATGCCATCATCAAAGCAGCTGCACCACTAGCAACAGAGCACATTTTGTATCAAATGCCCAGCTTTAAACTTGGC
>DAOLDI010000506.1:0-2331 GCA_035327445.1 Cyclobacteriaceae bacterium
AAGCCTGGACACCCGGCAACTGGAGAAGAGAATTTGTGAATCTGAATACCATTGCAGGCCAGGATGATGTACGCCTGGCATTTGTGGTGTTAAACGGACAGGGTAATAATATCTTCCTTGATAATATCGAAATCTTTAATTCAGACGACTCTACTCCGCTTAATATTGCTGAACAATTTGCCATTTACCCCGGTGACAATAGCGGTGATGATTTCAGGGTTACCTTCAATTTAGAAGAGAGAAAAAATGTTGCGATCAGCGTATATGATATGTCAGGAAGAGTGATGTTCAGCAGAGAAGAAAGCAATGTATTGAATCAAACCTACGGCATAAGTTTAGCGGGTAAGCCTTCGGGTATATTTATAGTGCACATCAGGGGCCAAAACTTTTTTAAAGCAAAGAAAATATATATCAGGCGCTGATTTCTGCAGAACATATTTTTTTCTGCTGATTTAAACTTAACAAGTATATTTGATCAACCAATTCTAAAGCGCTTGAAAAAGACAAAAGTTGCCCTATTGTATGGTGGTCGTTCTGTTGAACACGGTGTCTCCATCAATTCAGCTAAAAATATTTTTACTTATATCGATAAAAATTTATTTGAGGTGATACCCATTGGCATTACTAAAAATGGCCAATGGTTTCATACAAAAGCTGTAGATAAGAACATGGATAGTGGCGATGTACTCAGCATCTCGCTTAATCCGGCAAATCCTGTTTTTAGTACATCATCAGGCAAAAGCTTTGCAGTTGATATTGTGTTTCCTGTATTACACGGTACTGATGGTGAAGACGGCAGCATACAAGGAATGCTCAAAGCATTAAGTCTTCCTATTGTTGGTACTTCCGTTTTAGGCTCTGCAGTATCCATGAATAAAATTTTATCTAAAAAAATATTACATGTCGCAGGCATACCTGTTGTGCCCTTTTTAGCTTACCACTACAACAACTGCAATGAAATTGATTTTGATTTTATCAAAACAAAACTCGGCTTACCCTTTATGGCCAAAGCTGCCAGCTTGGGTTCTTCTGTTGGAGTTACCAAAGTGAATAATAAAGCAGATTTTGAAAAAGCTTTTGCAGAAGCATTCAGGTTTGACCAGGAAATTCTGTTCGAGTCCTTCATCAAAGGAAGAGAAATTGAATGCGCCATATTGGGCAATAATCCGGCAGAAGCTTCCCTTCCCGGAGAAATCATCATCAACCCAAAATATGAGTTCTATACTTTTGATGCCAAGTATGTAGATGCAACAGCGGTTGAAATTAAAGTTCCGGCAGCTTTAAATGATGATCAAATTAAAGAAATTCAACAACTCTCCTTAGCAAGTTTCAATACCCTTCAATGTGAAGATTTTGCGCGGATTGATTTATTTCTTGCCGGAGAAAAAATTTATGTGAACGAAATCAACACCATCCCTGGTTTTACCAATGCCAGTATGTATCCTATGATGTGGAAACAACATGGTATTTCGTTTACTGATTTAATCAGTCGCTTAATCGCTTTAGCGAAAGAAAGACACCAGCAAGCGAAAAGAATTGAAAGAGATTTTCAGTCTTCACTTAATTACTGAACCTTATATTAAATTTCGGATATGAAGCTTAAACTTCCTAAAATAAATTCAGTCTCCGGTTTTCTCATCAGCCTGTCAAGTGTAATTGGCATTCTGCTGATAAGTGCACTGGTATATTTTTACATATACCTTCCCGGAATTACTAACCATGGAGAAACACTCACAGTGCCTAACCTGGAAGGTATGCACATGGATGACCTGGAGGATTTTCTGGTGAAAAGACAATTACGTTACGAAGTAAGTGATTCATCTTATACTGATAATTACCCAGCGCTTACTATTCTCAGTCAATACCCTAAGTCAGGAGCAAAAGTGAAAAAGAATCGCAAGGTTTACCTTACTGTAAATCGTGTCGCACCCCCTTCTGTACCAGCACCAGAATTGGTAGACAGATCTTTAATAAATGCCGAAGCAGTATTGCGAAGCAATGAACTGAAACGAGGAAAAATCATTTTCAGAAATCATCCCTTCTTTAACCTGGTGATTGAAATGCGCTACAATGGTGAGAAGATTGAAGCAGGACATCGCATCCCAAAAGGCTCAGTAATTGATCTGGTAGTTGGAGACGGTGGTAAAAAAGATTTTCCAACACCAAATTTAATTGACTTGCCCTTAGACGAAGCCAGGTTTGCCATTATGGGTTCTAACCTGAACATTGGCAGAATTTATTTATTGGCAGATACACTAACTGCACGCCTGGTATTGGTTTACAAACAAAAACCTGAAGCCAGAGAAAATATTAAGGTAGGTGATGCCGTTG
>DAOLDI010000507.1:0-2330 GCA_035327445.1 Cyclobacteriaceae bacterium
GTTTAAAATGCCAGATGAAGTCTGCAAAGTAAAAATCAGCATCAACGATTGGATTAACCGCAAGGCAGAAATAACGCAAAGTTATTTACGGATGTTTGATGAGGCGCAATCATACATCTATATAATGTCTCCATACTTTATTCCGGGCAGAGAACTCACCAAAGCCTTGCTGGCTGCCGCCAACAGGGGTGTTGTGATCAAACTTATTCTACCGGGCATATCAGATGTGCAAATGGCCAAGCATGCAGAGCGTTATATGTACAGAAAATTATTCAGACATAATATACATATCTATGAGTATCAACCTAAAGTATTGCATGGAAAGCTGGCCACTTATGATGGCAAATGGACTACTGTGGGTTCTTATAATGTAAATAATATAAGTGCCTATGCCAGCATAGAACTGAATCTTGAAATTCATAATGAAGTATTTGCAGCTGATGTCGAGAAAAGATTAAACCGAATAATTGAAAATGATTGCATTAAATTGAACGAAGAAGATTACTTACGCAAACTAAACCTGTTCAAACTTTTTGTTCAACGATCTTCTTATGATATCAGCCGCTTACTTTTGTTTTTATTCACATTTTACTTTAAACAAAAAGAATAACATTGCTCAGTAATCTTGAATCCTGAACTTTGAATCATTACATTTAGTGCAAAACGAATCATATTCTTGAGAAATACAAGCACACTTGACCAGCTGCTGGGTATAAAGTACCCGCTTATTGTTGCGCCCATGTTTTTAATTTCAAATGTAAAAATGGTAGTGGCCGCACTTGAAATGGGGGTAACGGCAGCATTTCCGGCACTCAATTACCGGACAGACAAAGAGCTTCGCGAAGCAATTAATGAGATTAAATTACAAACAGATAAACCATTTGGTGTTAACCTGATTGTGAATAAATCGAACCCAAAGTACAAAGCACAGCTAGCTACATTGATTGAACTGAATGTTGCCTTCATCATTACATCATTGGGAAATCCGAAAGAGGTGATTCAGAAATGTAAACCTTTAGGCATTAAAGTTTTTTGTGATGTGATTGACCTTACTTACGCCAAAAAAGTAGAATTGCTCGGTGCTGATGCTGTGATTGCCGTAAACAACCGAGCAGGTGGACATGCCGGAAATATAGCGCCAAAAGAACTGATAGAATTGCTAACCCAAAACATTAGCATTCCTGTAATTACTGCAGGAGGCATTGCCAAAGGAGGTGATCTGCAACAAGCCATGAAATGGGGTGCATGTGGCGCTTCAGTGGGAACTATTTTCATTGCCTGTTATGAGGCAGATATAAGCCCAGAGTATAAACAAGCCATGGTTGATTATGGTGAAAAAGATATCGTGATGAGCACCAAACTTTCAGGCTCGGCACTAACGGTAATTAACACACCCTATGTACAGCAACTGGGTACAAAGGCCAATTGGTTGGAGCGCCTCTTGAATAAAAATAAAACACTGAAAAAGTACGTGAAAATGATAATTGCTTACCGCGGCATGAAAGCAGTTGAGAAAGCAGCTTTCAGTGCAACTTATAAAACGGTATGGTGTGCTGGTCCGGCCATAGAGCATGTGAAAAGTATCAGACCTTTAAAAGAAATACTTGCGGATTTCATCCATGAATATGAGACAGCGCTAAGCCTTGATCAATTATCAGAAAACTAATCTGCATAACATGAATGAAGAAGTACATTGGGACGGCATCGCCCCGGAGTATACAGAAGAAGTGCTGAATGTTTATGAGGCTGATCAGAAGGGAATCCTAAAGAAATATATCGGCAAGTATGCTGATAGAAATAAGACTGCTACTGATTTTGGTTGCGGAATAGGGAATGGCTTTCCAATTCTTGCTCCTGCCTTTAAGCAAGTGTTGGGCACAGATATTTCGGCTGAATGCCTGAACATTGCAAAGAAAAGAGGCTACAAAAATGTACAGCTAAAAAAAGCAGATCTTACTTCAGCAAGATTAAAACTGCCACCTGCTGATTTTGGTGTTTGCATTAATGTGCTGCTCTTGCCAAAAGTAGATGAGAATAGAAAAATACTTCGCAATGTTTATAAATCGCTGAAGCCAAATGCTTCTGCAATTTTTGTGCTTCCGGCAATGGAATCTATTTTACATACAGGCTGGAGTATGATGGAGTGGTATAAAAAAGAGGGCATAGCTGTGAAAGATATTCCTAAGCATGAGTTCAGTGCGTTTAAGGCAGCCAAACCAGATTTGCTGCAAGGCATTATTGATATACAAGGTGTGCCTACCAAGCATTATCTGCAAACTGAGATAGAAGTATTGTTTAGTGAAGCTGGATTTAAGATTAGCACTATCGAC
>DAOLDI010000508.1:0-2317 GCA_035327445.1 Cyclobacteriaceae bacterium
GTGAGATAAAAGGCATTGGCAGGGATATAGCTGCTACAAGTGTTGGCTATGACCATAACTTTATTTTAAATTCAACTCTAAATGAGCCTGCGGCCATTCTTTTTGATCCGCACTCAGGCCGCGTAATGGAATTATATACCGATCAGCCAGGACTGCAGTTTTACAGTGGTAATTTTCTTGATGGCAGTTTACGTGGCCAGTCGGGCAGGGTATATGGCAGGCACGCTGGTTTATGTCTTGAGCCACAGCAGTTTCCTGATGCTCCTAATCAAAAATCATTTCCCAATGTAATTCTTCAACCAGGAGAAACATATACACAACTAAGTCGTTACAAATTTTCTGTACGCTATTAACATTTTACAACGGCACTTTTTATGATTAATTCAAATGTGCATAAAGCAAGTAATCGAATAAACTTGCGGTTCAACTGATTCCTGATATCTGACCTGGATAAATTCTCGTTATTCACATAGAAATCAACAAAAAATTATAACTTATGATTTACAGAAGATCTATAGTCTGCCTGGTGGCTTTGTTTTGGTTGGCATCTTGTGTTGATAGAGAAAAAGTAGCAATGCAAAATGAATTGTTAGTTCTGAAAGATGAACTACAATCATCGCAATTATTTGTAAAAACACTGGAGGAAGTTGGAAGCATCATGGACTCTATTGATATTAATCGTAATATCTTAAGAGCCAATGTGGCAGAAGGTACCTCATATACAGATTATGTTTCGCGTATGAATGAGCTCAACGATTATGTAAAGTCGAGCAGGAAAAAATTGCAAGAGCTTGAAATTGCCCTGCAAAACAGCAATGGGAGAGTGAATAGTTACGCGGCCAGCATTAAAAAACTAAAGAGTGATTTAGAATTAAAATCTCAGGAATTATTGGCCTTAGAAGAAGTAGTGAATCGGGTACAATCAGAAAATTCAGCCCTTATTCAGACCATTTCATCTCAAGAACATGCAATTGTTGAACGTAATGAATTGATTGAACTGAAGGAATTGCAATTAAGTAATATAGAAAAGCGAGTTCAAGAGTTGATGACGCAAGCCAGAATGGATGAGGCAGAAGCTTACTTTGCACAGGCTGCCGCCATAGAAGAAGCTGCCAACAGAACAAAGTTTGCGCCTAAGAAGAAAAAAGAAACCCAACAGCGGGCACTAGAACTATACAGACTTGCACTTGTATTTGGAAAAGAAGAGGCAGAAGAAAGGATTGCTTACCTGGAAGAAAAATTTTAGCGACCGGTGATTTAGTATGGCAGGGCCCCGCGAAGGGGCTCTGTTATTTTTTTAGTATCAGCCTATTCACGGTATCTATTTCATCTTGATTAATGGTATGGGGCATACCCTTATATACTTTGTAAGTAACATCAGCACCCATGCCTTGTATAATTTTAGCTGATGCTGCCGATCTTTCTTCCGGCACATGCGGGTCAACATCGCTATTACCTATGAACACTTTGGTACCCATAAATTTCCCTTTATAATTTTCAGTATAAATCTTATCACCAATTAATCCACCTGTAAAGGCAATTACGCCAGCCCAGTTTGCAGCATTTCTTGCAGCGTACTCAAGACACAAGCAAGCACCTTGTGAAAAGCCGAGTAAATAAATATTTTCTTCAGATATACCTGCTGATTTTACATCATGTACAATTTCATTTATCAGGTTAAGCGCGCTACTTAGCCAAGGTTCATTTTCTTGAGGCGGAGCAATAAAGCGATATGGATACCAGGTATGATTTGTTGCCTGTGGTGCCAGTAAGCAAAAATCTTCTACGTGCAGGTATTCACTCAGCGATAAAATATCTCTGGCTGTTGCTCCGCGGCCATGCAACATGATCAAAACTTTCTCCGCATTGCCTAATTCAACTCCTGCCTGAATTACTTTCTTCTCGTGCGCCATTAATCCATGAATTTATCCGTATTCAATTCAACTGTTACCAGCATATTTTCAATTTTATCACGGGCATGTTCAACCCAGGGTGGCAATTTTAATGACTCACCCAAATGCTCAGGCGCTTCATCAATAGCAAAGCCTGGAGGGTTGGTAGCAATTTCAAATAAAATTCCGCCCGGCTCTCTGAAATAAATACTATGAAAATATTGTCGGTCGAGTACTGGAGTAACATGAAAACCTTTTGATAATAATCTTTCCCTTGCTTCAAGTTGACTGGCATCATCTGGAGTTGCAAATGCCAGGTGATGTATGGTGCCACTGCCACCTATACCTCTTGCTTTTTCAGGGTCACACAATATGTCTACAATATCACCCGGTTTACCGCTGGCCGAGTACCTGAACCTGTTTCC
>DAOLDI010000509.1:0-2316 GCA_035327445.1 Cyclobacteriaceae bacterium
AACATATGTGAAGAAAATAAAGGCAATACACCTTTATATATTAATCTGCTGGACGCAGAAGACAACATCAGCCTCGAGCTGTTTTCCAGAAAGTACCGGGTTAATGCAGGCAATGAGCTGGCCAGGAGTCTGAAGAAAATCAAGCAGCTCAATTTAAAAGTTATGGTTTAAGCCTGCTTTATCACAAAAGCAATGAAGTGCTGAATAAACGGAACAATTTAACTTATCTTTGTGTTGGAAAGCGAAATGAAATCAAAACTATTTTAAAATATACCCTAATGGCAAAAGCAATTGAACTTAATGACTCGAACTTCGATGAAATTCTGAAGAGCGATAAACCTGTACTGGTTGACTTCTGGGCCGAGTGGTGCGGACCCTGCAAAATGATTGGCCCTATTGTAGAAGAATTGGCCAAAGATTATGATGGAAAAGCTGTTATTGGCAAAGTAAACGTTGATGAAAACCCCACTGTTGCCGGCAAGTTTGGCATCAGGTCTATTCCAACTTTACTTGTGTTTAAAGACGGTCAAATAGTTGACAAACAGGTTGGCGCAGTTCCTAAGGGTGTACTTGCTCAAAAACTGGAAGCAGCTATCGCTTAAGTTTAGATAAAAATACAAGGGTAAAAGCAGGTCTTACAAGTCTGCTTTTTTTATGCGTTCCAGCATTTGAAACACGGCCGGACAAACCAAAGTGTTCTTGTAGGTAAGATCCATAATCTGTACCATTTTCTTCCTGTCGGTGTGTGGGTATTCTCTGCAAGCCTTGGGCCGGTGTTCATAAATGCCGCAATAATTATCTGCATCTAAGAAAGGACATGGAGATGATTGCAGCACAAAATCATTGTCTTCATCTATGCGTAAATATTTTTCAATGAACTCGCCCGGCTTCATGCGCAAAGCCTTTGCAGCTCGTTCAATATCGTTCTGGTAAAAAATGGGGCTGGTGGTTTTGCAGCAATTGGCGCATTGCAGGCAATCTGTCTCTTCAAAAACCGCTTCATGCGTAGCGTGGAAAAGCTCATCCACTTTGCGCGGGTCTTTTTTCTTTAAGCCCTGAAGAAATTTTTTATTCTCCTGAGATTTTTTCAGACTTTGTTCCCTGAAATTGGTTAGATCAATTTTCACTATTGTAAATAAAAACAAATTAAGATGAATAAACTGCTCAAAACCGAAGAAGCCCTGCTTTTTATTGCCTGTGTGCTAAGCTTCCCCTATTTCGAATTAAGCTGGTGGTGGTTCATCGGCTTTATTTTATTGCCCGATATTGGCATGATCGGCTACCTGCTTAATAACAAAGCTGGCGCTTATACTTATAATCTTTTGCACCATCGGGGTATTGCTGCAGCCCTTGCCTTTGCAGGCTACTTTTTGCAGATGCCCTGGTTCTTGTTTGCAGGCTATATTTTGTTTAGCCACGCTGCTATGGACAGGATTTTTGGCTATGGCTTAAAATATGAGCGGGGCTTTAAGTTTACGCATTTGGGTGAGATAGGATCCAAATAATCAGCATGCTTTAAATAAGAGATTAACTCTAATTATGAAGTTCAAAAATATCAGCCCTAAAACATTGTGACTTTCATTCGAACTATTAGCTTTGTTTTTCAAAGTACTTTTGTATATGAAAGCCACACCCGATTACCAACAAGATCTCGCCTCCATTCGCCACACCATGGAGCGCTCTGTAAAATTTCTTTCTTTAAGCGGACTATCCGGAATTCTTGCCGGCATCTATGCGATCCTCGGAGCCAGTCTTGCCTATTACCTGCTTTACTACCCTGCTGCGCCATACGGTTATAGCCCTAAGTCAGTTGTAGAAGAAAATATTGTTTCACAGTTAATGATAATCGCCTCTGCGGTACTTGTGCTTGCAATAGGTTCAGCCTATTTATTCAGCGCAGGCAAAGCAAGAAAAACAGGTGTATCACTCTGGTCTGTATCAAGTAAAAACATGCTCATCAATATGCTCATCCCTTTACTAAGTGGTGGGTTGCTTATTCTCATATTCATCAGTCAAGGGTATTTTAAATTGGTTGCACCCGGCTGTCTTATTTTTTACGGACTTTCACTTGTGTCTGCCAGCCAGTTTACATTTGGCGAAATTCGTTTCCTGGGCTTTACACAAATCGTATTAGGTTTAATTAATGCGATGCTGCCTGAATATGGACTTGTACTCTGGAGCCTTGGCTTTGGTGTGATGCATGTTGTTTATGGTGCTGTCATGTTTTATCGTTACGAGAAGTGAAAAATCCGTTCGAAAAATTAGATAAAATTCTGGAGCACAGTGTGCGGCTTCAAATCATGTCGGTACTCATGG